>NZ_CP061368.1:0-140000 GCF_014725735.1 Wenzhouxiangella sp. AB-CW3 | reverse complement strand
GGAACCGCAGATGAACGCAGATACACGCAGATTCTCCTGTATTCACCGATCAGCATCCGCGTTGATCTGCGTTCATCTGCGGTTCGAATATCATTATTCATGGCGCAATCCTCGTTAAATGCCTGCCAGCTCATCGAAACCTAGCGCGAGGTTGATGTTCTGCAGCGCCTGGCTGGCCGCGCCCTTGAGCAGGTTGTCGAGCACGACGACGAAAGTGGCGCGCATGGGGTCGCGCTGATCGACTGAAAAACCGCCGATGGCCAGGCGCGGCGTGTTGGCGACCTGGCGAATCTCGGGGATGGCTTCGCAGACCTCGATCAGCGGCTCATCGGCCAGGCGCTCGGCATACACCGATCGGAGCTCGCTGGCGGAGACGGTTTCGGTCAGCGTGACAGACAATGTCGCCGATATGCCGCGAAAAAAAGGTGCCACGTGCGGGTGGAACCTGACCGGTCGTGCCAGGTGGGTGGAGATCTCCGATTCATGGACATGCCCGGTCAGCGCATAAGGCATGAGATTGTCGTGCAGACGATCCGGGTCGTTACGCGGCGAGGGCGTGCTGCCGGCCCCGCTATAGCCCGAGACCCCGAACACCACCGGCGGCGAGGCGAGCGATCGCCGGATCGGCAACAGCCCGAACAGGGCGGCGGTGGCATAACAACCCGGGTTGGCAATGCGTCGCGCGCCGGCGATAGCATCACGATTGAATTCGGTCAGGCCGTAAACCCATTGCTCATCAAAACGCCAGTCGGCACCGAGATCCAGGACGAGCGCATCGGGCCTGGCTGATTCGATGGCCGCGACCCAGGGTGCGCTATGACCATTGGGCAGCGCCAGAACCCAGATATCGGCATCGACCTCGTCGACCGATTCCGGCGCCAGTTCGATGAAGACCTGGTCAGCGTCCGGCCAGGCCGGCACCTGCTCGCGGATCGGCCGGCCGGCCTTCGAACCGCTTGTGGCCAGGGCCAGCTCGATGCCCGGATGCTGCAACAGCAGCTCAAGCAGGGTTCGACCGGTGTAGCCGCGAGCCCCGATCAGGGCCAGTCTGCTATTGCTCATTGGGCTCGCCTTCCTCCATCCATCCCGAGTCGCGATCAAAGGCGTCATCGATCAGGCGCGCATGCCGTTGCTGATCGGTGATGCCGATACTGTAGACCACCCACTCACCGCGGCGACAGGTGGCATGTGCCTGCTGAAAATACCATGAGGCAATGGGATTCGCAGAGCGCGCGCGCCAGTACAGCGCCGGACAGTGCTGGCGCACCGCCTGCCACAGGGCGGCACCCAGCCCTTCTCCCTGGGCCTCCGGGGTGACTACGAACTTGTCGAGATAGGGCAGGCCGTCCAGGCCTTCGACCAGCAGGGCCGCGGCGCGACCGGACTCGGCCATCAGCAATGCGCTGACCCGCCGGTGCTGCAGCCAATCCGGGCGTAGTTTGCGGCCGAAGCTCGATTGCAGCAGGGAGACCAGGTCGTCCAGTCGCTTTTCGGGAATCCGATCATAATGTTCAATCCGCTCACCTCGGCGAATCAGCGTACCGGCCCCGGTATGGGTAAACAGCTCACGCGTGAGCTTGCCGGCCGAAGTGATCGAGACCGATGCGTCGCCTGGGAGTTGTTCGAGCATGTCACGAATCTGTTTCAACTTCAGACGCATGCCCGAGTGCACCCAGTCCTGTGCAAGCAGATGCTCGTAGTCATTGACCAGGCTGATGGCCGAGATGATCCGTCCGCGATGATCGAGCAGGCCGCCGGTACCGGTCAGAAAGATGACCTTGTGGGGCTTCACCGCCCAGACCAGTTCACGTGCGGCAATATCGGCATTGATGTTCATGACCTGGCCCGAAGGAGACTCTCCCAGGCAGGCCACGACCGGCAGGGCGCCGCCGGAGATGGCGCTTTGCACCGGCTCGAGCTCGACCGAGGCAATCTCCCCCACCAGACCCAGTTTTTCCGGATCGACCAGGCTGGCGTTGAACACACCATGTTGTATGCCGCGGGCACGTACGCCGCGCGCCTCCAGGGCATCGACCAAGCTGGCGTTGGACCGATAGATGACCGGCCTGGCCACGGCCATGACTTCCTCGGTCGTGACCCTGAGACCCTCGCGCTTTTCGACCGGCACACCCGCCTCATGCATGGCCTCGTCAAGCTGCGGGCCGGCGCCGTGCAGCACGATGGGGGTGAGCCCGAGACGATGCAGGAAGGCCAGTGCCGCGGCCAGTTCCTCGAGATCGTCACGCATGACGGCACCGCCGACCTTGACCACGGCAAAGCGCGACTCCTCGACGCGGGAGAACTGCTTGAGGTACTGGCGGGCCTCACGGCTGGAACCGAGCTGGCCGAGCAGTTCAATGACGATTCGTCTCAACTCAGGCATTAGTCACGATCCGATGGTAGATGTCGAACGCCCGGTCGAGCTGTTCCAGCGCCACCCACTCATCGGCGGTATGGGCCTGGGCGATCTCTCCCGGCCCCAGGACCAGCGCATTGACACCGGCCGCCGAAAACAGGGAAGCTTCGGTCCAGAAATCGACCGATTCGCGAACTGGCAGTGCATGACGCTGACAGAATTCCCGGGTTTCCTGTCCGTCCTGGCCAGCGGCCGGCAGGGGCGGCCCGGAAAAGGGGATGGTCCAGCGCGCGTGCCGCTCGGCACCGCCCAGCGAACGCAAGGCATCGAACAGCACATCGTTGCTTTGTCCCGGCGCCAGTCGGGCCGAATAGTGCAGGTGAGCCTCGCCGGCAATGACATTCGACTTGGTGCCGCCGGACATCAGGCCCAGATTGAAACAGGTGGGACGTCCGGCGGCGGCCTCGCCATGGCAATAGTCGAGTGCGGCGGTCAGCCACCGGGCCAGTCGATGATTGGCGTTATCATCCAGCGCCCGCGCCTCGGACGAATGGCCCGACGTTCCGGAAAAGCGTCCCTTGACCGAGAGAAACCCCCGGTGCGCCAGGGCAGCCTCACAGCCGGTTGGCTCGCAGACCACCACCTGTTCCATGCCACTGGCACCACCGCCGGCCAGAAACTCCTTGACGCAGCACGGGCCGGCACCCTCTTCATCGGATGAAAACAGCAGCGCCATGGGCTGACTGGTCTGCTCGGCGACGGCCAGCAGGGCCGCGGCCGCACCCTTGATATCGCAGCTGCCACGACCATAGGCGCGACCGTTCTCGACCGTCAGCTCCAGCGCCGGTCGGCTCCAACCCTCTCCAACCGGCACGGTATCGAGATGACAGTTGAACAGCACTTTCGGTGCGCCACGGCGCGCGAACAGATTGACATGCCCGTCACCGTGGTCGCTGATCTCGACATCAAACCCGGACGCTTCCAGCACCGATCGGCAATAGCTGAACATGGCGGCATCGGGCCCGAAGTCTCGCGGCGGGTTCTGGCTGTCGCAGCCGATGAGGTGCTTCAGATGTTGGAGGATTCTTTCAGGCATTGATCAGGGTTCTCGGTGAGATGACTCCGGCGGATAGTTGCAAGTTGTCAGTTATAAGTTGTAAGTCCGTAATGTTGGCAGTGCGGGCAAGTTTGCACTTACAACTTGCAACCGACAACTTACAACTCACCCACCCCCCGGATCCGCGCTGCCAGGGTCGAGGACTGCCCCAGCAGTTTCACGAAGCCTTCGGCTTCCTCGGGCGTCCAACCGGCCGACTGGGCATAGACCGAATCCGGGTCCTTGAGCAGGTAGCGCGAGCCCACGGCCACGGCCTGCACGGCACCGCCTTCGGTGGCCAGGCGCACTACGCCGGTGACATGGCTGCTGGCACTTGCCAGGTATGCCTCTAGATCGGCCTTGTGCGGTTCGAAGAAAAACCCGGTGTAGACCAACTCGGCCCAGCGCTGGGCGACGGTCTGGTGAAACTGGTTCTGCAGGCGGGTGTTGACGGCTTCTCTGAGCGCGCGCTGGGCGACCATCAGGGCATCGATACCGGGGCATTCGAACACGATGCGGCCCTTGAGGCCGATGGAGACATCGCCGGTGTAGATATGTCGCCCCACGCCGTAGGCACCCAGCCGCTGGTTGAGAGTGGCCAGCAGCTCCGGCCCAGATAGGGGCTGATCGTCGAGACTGACCACCCGCCCCTGCTCGAAGCCCAGGGTCAGTTCCAGCCGCTCGGCTGGCCACTCGCTGCGCGGCCGGCACCAGACATGGGTATCGTCGCCGGGCACACCGAATTCATCGATTTCCTGGCCCGACAGCGTCACGCCAAGCAGGTTCTCGTTGATCGAATAACGACTGGCCGACTCGGGCACATCGACCCCGGCCTCGGCCATCAACTCAAGCTCGTGGGCGCGCACGTTGCTGGTCTGGCGCTGCAACTCGCGAATCGGGGCATGAATCTCGTAGTCGCCCAGCGAGCGCACCGACTGGTCGAAGCGGAGCTGGTCGTTGCCCATGCCCGTGCAGCCATGGGCAAAATGCCTGGTGTCCAGTTCATCGGCCAGTGCCAGGCATTGCTGCACGATGACATAGCGATCGGAGCACAGCATGGGGTACTGCTCAAGCATGCGCGCACCCGACCACAGCAACGGCACCACGAACTGATCCCACAGCGGCTGTCCGGCATCAAGCTCGTGATGCTCGGCCGCGCCCAGCTCACGCGCGCGCTCGGCAATCCAGCGCTTCTGCCCGGCATCAATACCGCCGGTATCGACAAAGGCGGTATGCACCTCGAACCCCTGTTCCTTCAACGCCAGCACGCAGTAGCTGGTGTCCAGCCCTCCCGAAAAGGCGAGAACGATGGCTTTCTTATCTGACATCATGAATCCTTCTTGTAAAACTGAACCCCGAGAGGCGGAAAATCAATCAGGAGAAAAGTTTTCCTTTCACCTTTCACCTCTTACCTTTCACCTTTTCCTATCAACTCCACCATCATCGCCTTCTGCACGTGCAGCCGATTCTCGGCCTCGTCCAGGGCGACACAGTAATCTGCATCCATCACGCCGTCGGTGGCCTTGATATTGCGCCTGAGCGGCAGGCAATGGCTGAACCGGGCGTTGTCGGTCAGGGCCATCTTTTTCTCATCGACGATGAAGTGCCGGAACGGTTCGCGCAGTTTCGCCTCCTGTTCGGGCTTGCCGTAATAGGGCAAGGCGCCCCAACTCTTGGCGTAGATGAACTCGGCACCGGAGTAGGCGGCTTCAATATCGGTAGTGACCTCCAGGCTGCCGCCGGAGGCTTCGGCCTGCTCGAAGCCGGCATCCATGAACTGCTCGTCGAGCAGGTAGGCGTTGTCCGGCACCAGCAGGGTGATGTCCATGCCGAACTTGCTGGCGATCAGCAGTGCCGAGTTGGCCACGGCGGTGTTGAGCGGGCGAGGATGCCAGGTCCAGGTCAGCACGAACTTCTTGCCATCAGGCCGACCGATGTGGTCCTGAATGGTGCGCATCAGTGCCAGTTCCTGGCAGGGATGGACGATGGTTTCCATGTTGATCACCGGCACCGAGGCATGTTGGGCCAGCGACTTGATCACCCGGTCCTTGCGATCCTCGCTCCAGTCCTTGAACAGCGGAAATGCCCGCAGCGCAATGGCATCGCAATATCGCGAGAGAACGCCCGCGACCTCGGCGATGTGTTCTTCGGCATCGCCATCCATGACCACACCGGGCTCGAACTCGATGCCCCAGGCACCCTTGCCCGGCTCCAGGATCACGGCATGGGCGCCCAGCTCGAAGACACCGACCTCAAACGAGGCGCGCGTTCTCAGCGAGGGATTGAGAAACAGCAGTGCGACGCTGCACCCGGCCAGCGGCTGGCCGGCCGGTTGATCGCGAAAGCTCGCCGCCCGGTCGAGCATGGCCTGGAGCTCATCCCGGCTCCAGTCAACGGTGGTCAGAAAATGTCGCATCAATCCTTGCTCCTCGTGTCAAGGGATTTCGCAGACCCGGAAACGAAAAAACCCAGCCGGTGGCTGGGTTCTTTCGCAAGCGGTTCTGTCGGGTTGGAAAATACAGGCGCTAACGATTCGACCAGCCACGGGCAGGCGTCACCATTCGGCGTCGACGCAGTGGTCGGACGACGGTGAGGCGCTGGCTGACAGTGGACTGGTTCAGGTTCATGGCTGACAATGTGCCACAGCGCGCGGCGGCTGGCAACCCCCGATAATCCAATTGGATCCACTTCGACACGCAGGGTCCAACCGGAGCGGGTGGTCTCAAGGCCGGTTCCTGGAACCGGCCTTGAGACGGGCTACTTGCCTATCCCTCAGAACTCGTAGGACAGACGTGCATACCACTGCCCGCCATTGAAGCCGAATGGCGAGGTCAGCGCATACTTCACGCCCAGGAACTGCAGGGTGGGGTTCTGCTCCTCGCCCGGGTAGGTGTCAAAGATGTTCTCACCGCCCACAGCCAGCTGGAACTGGTCGGCGAAGCGGAACCGCGCCTCCAGATCGAAGATGATCTCTGAGCTGTAAGAGTTGACATCACTGGCATCACCCGGACTGAACAGCCCACCCGTAGTTTCCCATGAGCCATAGTGACTGGCCCGGACATGCCCGGAAAACATGGCTCGGCTGTCGAAGCTCAGAGTCAGGTTCGTGCGGTGCCGGGGCACTTGGTTTTCCAGGTCGAACACGCGCGAATCGTTGATGGTGTTCGGGGCGACGTTCCTGACCTTCTGCCGATTGTAGGTGTAGCGAAGGTCCAGGGTCAGGGCGCCGGCATCGATGTCGAAGTTACTGGTCGATGCCACATCAATGCCCGTGACTTTCGAGTCGAAGGCGTTGCTGAAGAAGTTGGCGAGACTGCCAACAAGTAGCTCCGGATTGTCGACGCCCAGGTCGATTAGGCCTGGCAGGTCGCCTTCGCTGATCACGTTGTCCCGAAGGGCCAGACGATCGTCGACCCTGATGTCGTAGTAGTCCACGGTCAGGCTGGTGTTGTCGAAGGGGTTGGCCACGAAGCCGATGGTGAAGTTCTGCGATTCCTCCGGCTCAAGCGGCTGCGCGCCCAGCACCACGGAGACCGGGTGATCTACCGGGTAGGTGCCGCTGGGAATCAGCCGGCCATCGGGATTGGCCGTGGTGGTGACGTTCAGGGTGTTCATCTGCCCCGGCGTGGGTGCCCGGAAGCCCGTGCTTGCCGTTGCCCTGAGGGCGAACTGGTCGGTCATGTCATAGCGGCCCGACAGCTTCCAGTCAAAAGTGGAGCCAAACTCGTCATATTCCTCGAAACGCACCGCAACCCCGCCGGAAAAGCGATCGGTGAAGTCGGTTTCCAGGTCGACGTAGGCACCCAGGCTGTCGCTGCTGAAGCTGCCGGCCGACTCCAGCGGGAACCCCTGAAAGCCATCGGAACCCAGGCCAAATACCGACGCGGTCGGCCCGGCTTCTCGCGAGGCCGGATCGCCGGCACCAATCTTGTAGGTTTCGTCGCGATACTCAAGCCCGAAAGCCACGTTCAAGGGGCTGTGCAGGCCATCCAGGTCAAACGGCTGCACGAAATCGACATTGAAACTGGTTTCCTGCTGGGTCAGAGAGCCGGGCCTGAACGAGGTCGGAGACAGGCGGCCCATACTGGGATTGATGGTCTGCGAAACCATGTAGTCGATCTTGTTCTCGGCAATGCGGCCACGCACGTCCCACGACAGACCACCGTCGGTCATGCCGTCGATACCGACCACCCAGGCAAAATCGGAAATATCGGCCCCGAAGTCCGGGTTGTAGCCGCCCGGGAACAGGGTATGGATGGGATTGCGCAGGATAAAGCCGCTCGGGCTGGCGTCGTCGGCTACCAGGTAGTCAGCCGGGTCCAGCCCCTGACCCAGGATGGAATCGATCAGCGACTGCGGCGCGGGATCAGGCGGTGTGCCCTGCTGCAGGGTATCGCGCGGCGGCACGAGCTGAGGATCCATCACGGGATTGCGGAAGAAGAAATCCGATCGCCACTCGCTGTCGGCATAGCTGGCGTGGGAATAGAGCGAGACCATGCTGGTCAGGTCGACACCGGCGTTGACGAAAAACTTCCAGGTTTCGGCGTCGGGATCGCCCCAGCGCTGGCCCAGCCCGTCCAGGGGCACCTGGTCGATGCCCACCACGTCGGCAATCGGCCCGGCATCTGCGTGAGGCACACCGCGCGAAGTCTGGTCGGAATTCGTGTATTCAAACGAAGCGTTGAGGAAGCCGGCAGTCCCGAGGCTGAAGCCGGCGTTGCCACCCACCGTGGTGCGGGTGCCGTCACCTTCGAAGTATTCGCCGTGCTGGGCGAACAGCGTGCCACCGTCGGGAGCATCTTTCAGAATGACGTTGACCACCCCGGCAATGGCATCCGAGCCGTACTGGGCCGAAGCGCCATCGCGCAGCACCTCGATGCGTTCAACGGCAGCCGAGGGAATCAGTGAGAAGTCGACCGCTTGCGACCCCTGATTGACGGTACCCAGCGGCGCCAGCTGAAGATTGACCATCGCCGAACGGTGACGCCGGGTGCCGTCGACCAGCACCATGGTCTGGTCCGGCGCCAGGTTGCGCAGCGTGACCGGTCGAACAATCGCCGTTCCATCGGCAATCGGCCAGCGCTGGGTATTGAACGACGGCATCACCCGGCTGAGTCCATCGGTCAGATCGGGCGTGGCCTGGTTGGCCAGTGAACTGGAAGCCACAACATCCACCGGCGACAGCGTCTGGGTCGGATCGGTGCCGACCACGCGGGTACCGGTTACAACGATGACATCCTCGAGGCGAGCCGAATCCTCTTCGTCATCGGCGCCACCGGCGGACTGCCCCGCGGCCCCGCCCTGTGACTGCGACATGGCAACGCTTTCGCCGAAAACGGGGCTGCAATACAGTGCCATTGCTACAGAGCAATAGAGCAGGTTCCGACCCAGTGTCCGGACCGGCAGACTGATACGATCTTCGTTCATTAGTTATCCCTCCCAGGCAGGTTCTCTTGGCTGTTCGGGCTCGACCATGCAAGCAGCCGCACCCATGGCATTTCAGCACTCAGGCCAATGGCAATGGGCAGCGATCGCTCATCGCCATGCAAGTCGATTCTGCCCCAATGCGGAGGATTCGGCAAATCGGCTGCCTTCTCGGATCATTCCAGCCGCTGTATGATGCCCATAGTCTCCGCCACCACCCACCGGGAGTATCTGAATGGGCATCGAAGTAGCCGGCCTTCTGGGCCTGATCTGGCTGATCATCGTGATCTGGGCCATCATCAAGACCGCGCAGAGCTCGGCCGGACCCGTGGCCAAGGTTCTGTGGATTCTGATCCTGCTGTTCTTCCCCCTGGTAGGGCTGATTCTCTGGCTCTTGCTGGGACCAAAGCGGTAGGAACCAATCAAAGCGCGGCCCGCCAACCTGCGGGTCGCGCTTTCAGGTCAGGTGACTTTCAGTCGCGCAAAGCGACGCTTGCCGACCTGTATCACGCCCTCGAAGCCGGCCGCCAGGCTCATGTCGCGATCCTCGACTTTGTCTCCGTCGATCTTGACCGCGCCCTGCTTGATCATCCTGAACGCTTCGGAGTTGGAGGTCGTCAGTCCGCATCCGGTCAGGGCCGCGGCAATACCCAGCCCCTCGTTACCGGCAGGCAGGGATTTTTCGGGCATGTCTTCAGGCGCCTGCCCGCCGCGAAAGCGGGCGATGAAACCATCGCGGGCCCGCTGCCCGGCACCACGACCATGGAAGCGATCGACGATTTCGATGGCCAGCTCGAACTTTACGTCACGCGGGTTGCGACCCTCGGCCACTGCCTTCTTCAGCCCTTCCAGCTCGGGAATGGAACGGAAACTGAGCAACTCGAACCAGCGCCACATCAGCTCGTCGGAAATGCTCATGATCTTGCCGAACATCTCGTTGGGCGCCTCGGTAATGCCGACATAGTTGTCCAGCGACTTCGACATCTTCTGGACGCCATCGGTGCCTTCGAGCAATGGCCAGGTAATGATGACCTGGGGCGGTTGACCGGCCTGAGACTGCAGCTGACGACCGACCAGCAGATTGAACTTCTGGTCGGTGCCTCCCATCTCGATATCGGCACGCAATTCGACCGAATCCTGCCCCTGTACCAGCGGATAGAGGAATTCATGAATGGCGATCGGCTGCCCGCCCCGATAGCGCTTCTCGAAGTCGTCCCGCTCGAGCATGCGGGCCACGGTATGACATGAGGCCAGGCGGATCATGTCGGCGGCACTCATTGCCGAAAACCATTCGGAATTGAAACGCACCTCGGTGCGTTCAGGATCCAGGATCCGGAAGACCTGATCGCGGTAGGTCTGCGCATTGGCGCGCACATCCTCCTCGGTCAGCGGCTTGCGCGTGACGTTCTTTCCGGTCGGGTCACCAATCATTCCGGTGAAATCGCCGATCAGGAAGATCACTTCGTGGCCCGCGTCCTGGAAACGCCGCATGGCGTTGATGATGACGGTATGCCCGAGGTGCAGATCCGGCGCGGTGGGGTCAAACCCCACTTTCACCCGCAGCGGGCGATCGCCGGCCAGTCGCTCTTTCAGCTCCTCTGCATGGATGATCTCGGCGGCACCGCGCACAAGCTCTTCGTAGTTGCTCATCAGACTGTTCAATCACCCTGGTCAGCTGTCTGCCTGGCCACGCCGACAATCGTCCCGGCCGGGCCCGGATGCACCCCCGGCCCGACTTCGGCATTGACGGCTCTGGCTACAAGCCGGTAATGTTACCGGGTTTTGATCACTAACCGGCGTGCATGAATCGAAAATCCATGGCTTCAACCCGACGGGCCCGGCGCCCGGAGTTGGCTCCAGTGGCCGTCCAGGCCCGTAAGTGGCTCATTTCGGCCAGTGGGCAGATCGCCGCGGCCCTGAAGGCCCACCCCCGAACCGGGGCGGCGGCGCTGATTCTGATCTGCACCGGCGTGGTGATCGGGCTGCTGCCATCAAAGCCGGATGGGGAGCCTGGACAGCAGTTCAGGCCGTTGACCTTGCCGGAACAGCATTTCGTCGTCACGGAGGACGCTCTGGCGCCGGCCGGTATCGGCGACGAGCTGGCCGAGAGCGGGAACGATGAGTCACTCACCCCCACCGTGGACTGGAAGCAGGTGGAAGTACAGCCCGGGCAGACCCTGGAACGGATTTTCCGGGAGCTGGGCCTGAGCGCCCGCTTGCTGCACGACGTGGTCAACGCCAGCGAGAAGACGCAGCAGCTGGCCCGGATCCGGCCCGGCGACGAGTTTGCCTTCGATATCGACGAGGAAGAGGGCTTCCGCAGCCTGCGCGCCGAGTTCGACGAGGAAAGCTGGCTGTTCGTCGAGCGCACCGACAACGGCATCGAAGCACGGACCGAGCCTCGAGAACTGGAATACCGGGTTGTCGAAACCCAGGGTACGATCACGACCTCGCTTTATCGCGCCGCCCAGCAGGCCGAGCTGTCGGACAACCTGACCATGCGCCTGGCCAGCATCTTTGGCTGGGATATCGACTTTGCGCTCGAAATCCGTGGCGGCGATCGCTTCGCACTGATCTACGAGCAGGTCTGGCGCGATGGCGAGTATCTCAGAGACGGTCCGATTCTGGCGGCGCGCTTCGTCAACCAGGGCGAGACCTTCGAAGCGGTGCGCTTCGATGCCGGCGATGGACCGGACTATTTCGCACCCGACGGGCGCCCCATGCGCCAGGCCTTCCTGCGCGCGCCGCTGAACTTTACCCGTGTGACCTCCGACTTCAATCCACGCCGCTTCCATCCGGTCACCCGCCGCACACAGCCGCACAACGGCACCGATTACGGCGCACCGACCGGCACCCCGGTGTGGGCGTCAGGAGACGGGCGAGTCATTCGATCGAGTTACAACAACCGCAACGGAAACTACATTTTCATCCGGCACGGGAACAACATCGAAACTCGCTACCTCCACCTGTCGCGGCGCCACGTGAATGTGGGTGACCGGGTACAGCAGGGCGAAACCATCGGCCGGGTCGGCGCCACCGGCATGGCCACCGGGCCGCATCTGCACTACGAGTTCCTGGTCAACGGCGCGCACCGAAACCCCCGCACGGTGGACCTGCCGCCGGCAGATCCCCTGCCGGAAGATCTGATGGAGAAGTTCCAGGCGCAGGGTCGGCCGCTGCTGGCACGCCTGGACGAGGTCGAGCAGCCCCAGCTTCTTCTGGCCAGCGCCGAGGACGACTGCCCAAGCTCCACCAAGAGCTGCTGATAGCGGCCCCACCATGAGCGGCCGCCTGGAAAGTGGCACCCCAACCCGGTTTGTCGGTCTCATCTCCGGCACCAGCATGGACGGAATCGACGCGGTCGTGGTCGACTTTGCCGGAGCGGCGCCGCGCACCCTGGCCGCCACCACCCTGGAGTTTGATCCCGGGCTGGCGCACGAACTCGATGCACTGCGCCAGGATCCCGATCACTATCCGGCCGCCCGCCTGGCGCGTCTGGATACCCGGCTTGGCGAGGCGCTGGGTAAAGCGGCCTTGCACGTCATCCGGCTGGCCGAACTGGAACCGGCCGACATTGCCGCCATCGGGTCGCACGGACAGACCGTACTCCACCGCCCGGACGACCGCTGGCCGTTCACCCTGCAGATCGGGAACCCGCATTGCATCGCCGCTCTGACCGGCATTGCCACGGTCACCGATTTTCGCCGCGGCGACCTGGCCATTGGGGGTCAGGGCGCACCCCTGGCGCCCCTGCTGCATGAAGCGCTGTTTCACCACGCTGACGAGAGCCGCGCAGTGCTCAACCTGGGTGGTATCGCCAACCTGACCCTGCTTCCTGCCTCCGGCGGTGTCTCGGGCTTTGACAGCGGGCCGGCCAATTGCCTGATCGATGACTGGTACCGCCGCCACCACGCCGGCCGGTTCGATGCGCAGGGTCGCTGGGCGGCCAGCGGGGAAATCGACGAACAATGGCTGGCTGAACTGATGCAGGACCCCTACTTCAGGCGTCGCCCGCCCAAGAGCACGGGCATCGAGTACTTCAGTGCCGGTTGGCTGGATCGGCACTTGCCCGACTGGGCCCACGATCGCCCCGCTGACACCCAGGCCACGCTGGTCGAACTGACCGCACGCAGCATCGCAACGGCTCTGAAACAATGTGCCGACGCAAGGCCCACGCGCCTGCTAGTCTGTGGCGGCGGCGTCCACAATCAGTACATGGTCGACCGCATTGCCGGGCGGTTGCCCGACATATCGGTCGATTCCAGCCGGGCTCACGGTGTCGACCCGGATCACGTCGAGGCGGTGCTGTTTGCGTGGCTGGCGCGCGAGCGTCTGGCTGCCCGTCCGCTGGCCACCGGGGCCATTACCGGTGCCCGCCAGCCACACATCGCCGGAACAATTTGCGCGCCACCGCCATCAAAACCCCCACACTGAAACAGCCAAGGAGCCTTTTATGCGTTTCCTGCCACTGTATCTGCTGCTGACCCTGATGCTGGCTGCATGCGACCGGGACGACCCCCCTCCGCCACCACCAGAGCCGGCCGAACCGGAAATGGAGCAGGAAATCGAGCATGAGCCGGACACCACCGATCCGGAAGTTGCCACCCCCGAGGACGAAAACGACATCGACGAGGTGGCCGAGCGGCGTGAGCGGCTACGCGAGGAAATGCGTGAACATCGCCGGCAGGCAGAAGAGGCCGAGGAGCCCGCCGAGCGCACCGGACACGTCGCCGAACCGGAAACCGACTGGTGGCACGACGAAGCCATCGTTGTGGAACTGGGCCTGGAAGGCGAACAGATCATGGCGATCGAGCAGGCCCGGGCCGAGCGCCGCGAAGCACGCCAGAATGTCCGGCAACGAAAACTGGAACTGCGCCGGGAACTCTCGCGGGACCTGGCCGATGACGCCGAGGAATCCATCGAGCGACCCGATGCGCGCGAGGAACTTCGAGGTGAGATGGAGACCATCGACGCCGACTGGCGCAGGGCCGTGGAGGACATCCTCGACCCTGAACAGATCGAACAACTCGAAGCCACTCATCCCGAGGCCCTCGACCCCACACTTGAGCGTCGTATTCGCGACGACGCCGAGCGCGACGAGTAACCCCCATCAAGGCGGGCGCGGCAGTCGCCGCGCCCGGTCGATCATCAGTCAACCTGGCTGCCGCGCGTAAAAGACCTCGCCCAACCGATCATAGAGCTGGTGACGAATCCACCACAGCAAGACCAGGCTGGGGGTGACCATGATGGTGGTGATGAAGAAGAACATCGCCCAGCTGCCGGCCAGCATGTCGACCATCCAGCCACTGGCCGCGGCCAGGGAGGTGCGGCTGAGGTTGCCCATCGAGGCCATCACGGCGTACTGACTGGCGGTGTAGACCTGGCTGGTCAAAAAGGAAATGAAGGCGACGAACGCCACGGTGGAAAAGGCCGTGGTGAAGTTGTCGGCGACCACGGCAAAGGCAAACAGCGCCATGTTCGGCCCGACCAGCGCCATGACCGAGTAGACCAGGTTGGCCAGGGCCATGGCCACACCACTGATCAACAACCCTTTGAAAATACCCATGCGCACGTTGATTACGCCGGAGAGCAGCATGAACAGTGTCATCGTGAACCAGCCCATGACCCCGCTGACCAGGGCGATTTCCTGGTGGCTGAATCCCAGCTCGCGGTAGAACACCGCGGCCATGCGGCCCATGAAGGCCTCGCCGATCTTGAACAGCACAATAAAGCCGAGTATCGAAATGGTGAGCTTGATGCCGTTGCGGCGCACGAACTCGGCGAAAGGCAGAATGGCGGTAACGGTGAACCAGGCCACGACCGTGCTGATCCGTCCGGGCCTGCGGCGCTTGCTCAGCGCCTCGCGCACCCGCGCCTCGTCGGCGGCCTGCTGGGCCTCGCGGTCGGATTCCGGTTCGGGCAAGAACAGCAGCGTGACGATGACCAGCAGCGCCATGACCAGGGCGAGAAAGTGGAACGCGGTGGACCATCCACCAGGCGCCGTGCCCGCAAGCCAGAAGGCGCCGGCGCCCGGCAGGCCCGCCCCCGTCCACCAGCCGGCCGCGGTCACCGCGGCAGCCGCGGCCATGCCGCGCGGCTCGGAGGCCGGGATGGTCTCGATGCGATAGGCATCGATGCCCACGTCCTGGGTGGCTGCACCGAATACCACGAAGGCCGCAACCAGGGCCACGGCGGTCACGCCAACCGTGGGATCAATGGCCGCCATCGCCAGCGTGCCCAGGAACACACCGGCCTGGGCCAGCAGGATCCAGCCGCGGCGCTGACCGAAACGGGCGCACAGCCAGGGCAGCTTGACCCGATCAAGCAACGGCGCCCAGGTGAAATTCAGCGCGAAGATCATGGTCACCGAACCGAGCACGCCGATGCTGGTGCGGGTCAGGCCGGCATCGCTCAGCCAGACCGAGAAGGCATTGCCGATCACCGCCCAGGGAAAGCCGCTGGCGAAACCGAGGATGAAGATGTAGATCAGGCGCCGGTCGGCAAACAGTTTCCAGAACGGCTCGCGCAGTTTGCCGTTCGCATCTTCGACCTTCGCGGAATCAATCGGCATAGTCGAGAATCAGCGGGGCATGGTCGGAGAAGCGCTCGTCGGTGTAGATGTCGGCGCCGCGCACGCGGTCGGCCAGACCGGAGCTGATGACCTGGTAGTCGATACGCCATCCCACGTTGTTGTCCCAGGCCCGGCCGCGGTTGGACCACCAGGTATAGCGATCCGGATTCGGATCGACCAGCCGGAAGCCGTCATGCAGCCCGACGGGACCGAACACCTCGTCCATCCAGGCGCGCTCCTCGGGCAGGAAACCGGAATTCTTCTGGTTGGCCTTCCAGTTCTTCAGGTCGATTTCCTTGTGGGCGATGTTCCAGTCACCACAGATGATGTAGTCGCGACCGTTGCCGGCCATTTCCTCCAGGCGCGGCTTGAGACGGTCCATGCAGCGGTACTTGAATTGCTGGCGCTCGTCCTTGGAGGTGCCCGAGGGGAGATACAGCGAGATCACCGACAACTCGCCGAAATCGGCCTGCAGCCAGCGCCCCTCGCTGTCGAACTCGTCCCAGCCCAGCCCGTAGCTGACCTGGTCGGGCTGGTGTCGGGCATACAGCGCAACGCCGGAATAGCCCTTTTTCTCGGCATCGTGGTAGTAGCTGTGATAGCCGACCGGAAAGAAGTCGCGGTCGGCCAGCTGCCAGTGCTGGGCCTTGGTTTCCTGGATGCAGACAAAATCGGCCTTCTGGCCTTTGAGCCAGTCGAAAAACCCCTTGCGCGCGGCCGCGCGGATGCCGTTGGCATTGAGACTGATCACTCGCATGGATCAAGAACGGTCCGGTAAGAGCAACTGCCAATGGTAACGCGAGTGTCGCGGTCCACACAGTATCGGACGGACGAATCAGCCCACTGCCGTGATCATCACCTGCGCATGGCGCTGACGCGGGCGCCGTCCGTGATCTGGTCGCCGGGATGGGTAATGACCTCCTCGCCTGGCTCCAGTCCTTCGATGACCTGCACCGTCAGGCCACTGCGGCGGCCGGTCTCGATCCGGCGCAGGCGCGCACGGGCGTTATCGATCACGAACACGTGCCATTCGCCATCGCGGCGGAACAGGGCACTGGTCGGCACCTGGACAACATCCTCACCTTCCCAGAGGATGAACTCGGCCTCGACCCGGTAACCAACCCCCAGCTTCTCGAATGCCTGTTCAGGCTCGTCGAAATCGATGATCACCGGCACGCGCTGCTCGTCCACGCCCAGCGCCGAGACACGCGTGAAGCCGGCCGGCTCGACGCGCCGGACCGTGCCCATCAGCGGCTCGTCGCCGCCCCAGCCGGTCATCTCCACGCGCATGTCGGGCCGGACCCGCACGGCTGCCATGGACAGCAGATCGACCTGTACTTCCAGGTCTTCCAGGCTGCCGACATCCAGCACCGGCTCGCCGGCCGCGATCGCGCCTTCGCAGCAGCGGTGGCGCCGGAGTACCACGCCGCCGACCGGGGACCGCACTTCCAACTGCGGCTGGTCTTCGGGCGGGCGCTCGCCACTGGCGATATCGATCAGGGTGCGCGCACTCTCGACCTCGAAACCGGCCACCTCGACGGCATGCTCGGCGGCCCGCGCCGCGGCACGCTGACGATCCCGCGTCGAACGTGCCCGCTCCATCTCGGCAGTGGACACCAGGCCCCGCTCGTGCAACTCGCGGTAGCGCTCGTACTCGCTGGCGGCGAATTCGGCGTCGGCCACGGCGGTTTCCAGGTTGGCCTCGGCACTCTGGCGGCGGGCGCGGGCCGCGGCCAGGTTCTCACGTGCCTGTTCCAGGCTGCGCGCATCCAGCGCCGGCGCCGGGTGCGGCTCCATGCGAAACATCACCGCTCCGAGCTCGACATCATCGCCGGGCTCGGGCTGCACGCGTTGCAGGTAGCCGGCAATGGGCGCCGAGATCGTGTAGGTGTCGCGCAGTCGGGTACGCCCTTCTTCATCGACCGACTCGACAAAGCGATCGGCGACAACGTCGGCGGTGTTGACCACCGTGGGAGAGGGCCTGAGCGCCAGCACCAGCAGTACCAGGGCGGCCAGGGCGACGAGAATGAGAATCCAGCGCTTTTTCGTGTTCATTGACAAACCTACTCGATGCTTTTGAGAGCAGAAACCATGTCCAGCGTGGCCAGACGCCGGACGATCAGGACCACCGACAGGGCCGAGGCCACGACGACGCCCGCGGCGGCGAAGGCGTAGGACTGATGGGTGATATGGAACGGGACACGCATCATGTCCATCTGGAAGGCCAGGCTGAGCAGCCAGGCAAAACCGGTGCCCAACAGCCAGGCCAGCGGAATGGCCGCCAGGGTCAGCAGGGCAATCTCGCCGATGAGCACCCAGCCGACCTGGCCGCGACTGAAACCGAGCACGCGCAGCGTGGCCAGCTCGCGCGAGCGTTCGGCAAAGGCGATGCGGGCATTGTTGTAGACCAGCGCGAAGGTGATCGAGCCGGCCAGCAGCAGCAGGATGGCCATCATCGCCAGCACGGTGTCTTCCATGTACTCGCGCAGCCCGTCTTCGGCCTCGCTGATCTGGCTGATGCCGGCCACGCGCGAGGCGTCCCACAGCCGGTCGAACAAGGCCTGGCGCTGGTCGCGGTCGATCAGCAGCCAGGCGCCGCTGACGGCCGGGCTCTCGCGCATCAATGTATTGAGCGCCTCGATGTGCATATAGCCACTCAAGCCCAGCGGCTCATCGATGACGCCGGCCAGCGGCAGATCGATCACCTGGCGCTGGCCTTCAAGGACCTCCACTTCGACCCGGTCGCCCAGCGCCAGACCCAGCTCCTCGGCCAGGTAGCGGGTCAGGAACAGGCCATCGGGCGGCAGGCGGATGGACCGGTACTGGCTGTCGATCAGGCCGCGCAGTTGCGGTTGGGCCGGCAAGCCGGAAATCGCGGTGCGTTCGCTCATGTGTCCGTTGGCCAGGCGCACCGGCACGTTGCGGTAGCCTTCGACGTAATGCACGCCGGGCAGGGCGCGGATCTCGTTCAACACGCCCAAGGAGGTCGGTTCGACGAAAGTGACGTGAACATCCATCTTCATCACGTCGCGGTACTGCAGCTCGACGAGGTGCTTGACCGAGCCGAACTGGTAATGGCCGAGCAGCAGCAGTGCCCCGGACAGGGCGATACCGGCCACGGTCAGCGAGGCCTTGACCGGATGGCGCGAGACATTGCGCAGCACCATGCGCGTGGTCTGGGCCAGCCAGCGGCCGGCCGCCGAGCGATCGAACCAGCTTTGGTGAAACTCGGCCGGGGCGGGCGGGCGCATGGCTTCGGCCGGCGGCAGGCGCACGGCCTGGTGCACGGCCCGGAACGTGCCCAGGCCGGCCGCGGCGGCGGACACCAGAATGGCCAGCGCCACCACGCGGCCCTGCATGCGGGTGATGGTCTCCGGGAAACGGAAATACTCGGCATAGAGTGCCGCCATGCCTTCGCCGGCCCAGGCACCAAGGACCAGCCCCAGGGCCACGCCCACGGCTACAATCATGCCGGTCAGCAGCGCGTAGTGTACGGCCAGATCGCCATCGGAATAGCCAAACGCCTTGATCACGGCGATCTGCTGGCGCTGGGTGGTGACGATCCGGCCCATCAGCACGCTGAGCAGAAAAGCCGACACGCCCATGAACACACCGGGCAGGACGATGGTCATGACCTCCAGCTGCGCGATTTCCTCGATCAGGATGCGGTGCGACATGACGTCCTCGCGATCATGCGCACCGATGCCGCCGTAGGGCGCGAGCAGGCGGTCCATGCGATCGATCACGTCGCGCTGGTCGGCGCCGGCCTGCACGCTGGCCACAACGCTGTTGAAGGCCCCGTCCATGCCGAAGGCGTTGGCCAGCGCGCGCCGGTTCATCCACATCACCGCGTAGCGTTCGTAATCGGGCAGAAGGTCGGTGGGCGCAACCTGGTAGACGAATTCCGGCGACAGGGCCACGCCGCTCACGCGCAAGCGTTCGTAGCGACCGCGGATGATGATGCGCAGCTCGTCGCCGACATTGAGATCGTGCGCCTCGGCAAAGGGCTGGCTGATCACGACCTGGTCGGAACGCCCGGATTCGGGCAGGCTGCCGGCGGCCAGGTAGAGGCGGTTGAGCAGGGGCTGGCGGCCGTCGGGAATGGACAGCACGTGACCGCGCACCGGGTCGACAAACTCGGGCACTTCCAGCCGCACCGGCGCGACCACCCGGGTTTCGACCAGGTTGATGCCCTCGATCTCGCCAAGACGCCCGACCAGGGTGTCGGGCGCCCGGGTCAGGCTGGCGAACAGGTCGGCGAACTGGTAGTCAGTGTAGAAGCGGTCTTTCGACAGGCGAATGCTGTCGAGCGAGCTGACCGCCAGCACCAGGGTCATCACCCCGGCGGCCATGACCACCGCAATGGCCGCGATCTGGCCCTTCATCTCGCCCAGATCGCGAATCAGCTTGCGGTGCAGGGTGGGAATCACGCCGGCGCTACCATTTCAGGTCGGCCGGGTCGGCCCGGCGCTGGTTGCGATGCTCCTCGTCGACGCGGCCGTCCTTGAGGCGGATGACGCGGTCGGCCATCTCGCCGATGACCTCGTTGTGGGTGATCACCGCCGTAGTCGTGCCCAGTTCCTCGTTGATGTGCTCGATGACCTGCAGCACCCGCACCCCGGTCTTCGAATCCAGCGCGCCGGTGGGCTCGTCGCACATCAGCACCGCCGGGCGCTTGGCCACGGCGCGGGCGATGGCCACGCGCTGTTGCTCGCCGCCAGAGAGCTGGGACGGAAAATGGTCCATGCGATCGGCCAGGCCAACCAGCTCCAGCGCCTCTTCCGGGCGCATGGGATTTCTGGCGATCTCGGTGACGATGGCCACGTTCTCGCGCGCGGTCAGCGACGGGATCATGTTGTAGAACTGGAACACGAAGCCGACATGGTCGCGTCGGAACCGGGTTAGATCACGGTCACTGGCGCGACTGAGATCCTGGTCGAGATAGCGCAGCTCGCCATCGGTGGCCGCGTCCAGCCCGCCCATGATGTTGAGCAGGGTGGACTTGCCCGAACCCGAGGCCCCGAGCAGGACCACCAGCTCACCGGCATACAGCGAAAGATCGACGCCGCGCAGCGCGTGGATTGCGACCTCGCCCATCTGATAAACCTTGGTCAGGCCGCGGGCCTGGAACACGCAACGGTCGCTGGCGGGCGCTTCCATCATGGTCTGGTTCTGACTGATCCGAAGGGCCTCATCCTACCCCTGTTCCAACGCCGGAACTTGACCTTGAGCAATTGCGGCTAAAATGACGGGATGATTTCTCCCTGGACCCAACGCTTTCTGGACCTCGCTCACGCCCAACAGGCGCTGCGGTTCGGTCAGTTCACGCTCAAGTCGGGCCGGCAAAGCCCGTATTTCTTCAATGCCGGTGCATTCAATGACGGTGCCGCCATCGACGGCCTGGCCCGTTGTTATGCCGAAGCCATTGCTGCTTCAGACCATGAATTCGACATGCTGTTCGGGCCGGCCTACAAGGGCATCCCGCTGGTCTCGGCCATTGCCATAAGCCTGTTTCGCGACCATGACATCAACCTGCCGTTTGCCTTCAACCGCAAGGAAGCCAAGGCGCACGGTGAGGGCGGGCAGATCGTCGGCGCCCCGCTACAAGGGCGCGTACTGATCGTGGATGACGTGATTTCGGCCGGCACTTCGGTGACAGAATCGGTGCAACTGATCAGCCAGGCCGGGGCGCAAGCCGGAGGCGTGGCCATTGCGCTCGATCGCCAGGAACGGGGCCAGGACAGCCGTTCGGCTGTCTCGATGGTGCGCGCATCGGGCCTGGAGGTCATCGCCATCGCCACGCTGAGCGATCTGATCACCTGGCTTGACGATCGCCGGGATTTGGCCGAACATCGTGATTCAATGGCAGAATACCAGTCTCGATTCGGGGCCTGAAGACAGCATGTCAACCATCTCTCGCCTGTTACTGACTCTTGCGTTGATGTCGGTGCTCGGAAGCGCACTGGCACAGACGGTCTATCGCTGGGTCGATGAAGAAGGCGAAGTGCACTACGGCCACTCGGTGCCGCCCGAGCACGCCCGACGCGGCTACGAGATTCTGGGCCGGGACGGCATCGTACGTGAACGGGTCGAGCCGGCCCCCACGACCGAGGAGCTGGCAGAGCGTCGCGCCGAACGCCGACGGGCGCGAGATCTGGCCCGCGAACAGCGCAGCCAGGAAGCCCGTGATCGGCGCCTGCTGGCCACACACAGCGACGAGGAATCCATTCTCTCGGCCAAGGAAGTGGAGCTGGTCACAATCAACAGTCAACGGGCTTCAATCCGCGTGGCGGTGGACCAGATCGAACATCGCTTTGAACGCCTCATGGCGCGGGCCGCAGAGCACAGCGATGCCGGAAGAAGCGTGCCACCGCACCTGGAAGAAGAGATCAATCAGGCCCGTGACGATTTGCGTCGATTGCGCGGCGACCTGGACTGGGTAGACGAGCGCGAAGCGGAGATTCGCGAGCGCTACCGTAACGATCTGGAGCGTTTTCGCGAGTTGACCGGCCGGGACGCAGGTTCCTGACGGCCCGGCGGCGATGTATACCCGCTGCCCCGGCTGCCAGGCCGGTTACGAGCTGACCGCCCCCCTGATGGCCGAGGCCGCCGGTGTCGTTCGTTGCGGCAACTGCGGCAAGACCTTCAATGCCCTGTCTCAGCTGTTCACGCACTCCCCGGGGGATAGCACCGAGCCGCTGCGTGGCAGTGGCATGCCGCCGCTGCTGGAACACGCCGAACTCATACAGGCCGAACTTCCTGTCAGTGTCGACGAGCCCGCGCAGGCGGAGGAAGACGCGTCGCCATCCGATCCGGTGCCGGAGCTCAAGCTGCCCGCAGCGAGCGGGCGACCATGGCCACAGCCGTTGTGGCCGGGCATCAGCGCACTGCTGCTGATCATCCTGCTGGCGCAGGGCTGGATGCTTTGGCAGACACCGGGCTCGTTTCTGCAACGGTGGGGCGGGAGCCCTGCGGCCGAACAGATCGACCCGAATGAGCTGATCCAGGTCATGTCGCGCGACATGCACCACCACCCCAGCCTCGATGATGCCATGGTGGTCAGTACCAGCCTGCGCAACACCGGCGATCACACCATAGCCTGGCCGGTGGTGGAGGTGCGCTTCTACGATGGCAGCCAGCAACTGCTGGGCATTCGACGACTTGAACCGGAAGATTACCTGCAGGCGAATCATCGGCTCGGTGAGGGCATGATGCCTGGCACCATCGTGCCGGTGGTCATGGAGTTCGTGGTCGGTCCGACCGAGCCGGCCGGGTTCGGCATACGATTTTTCTGAGCCTGTCGGCGACCCCGGGGGCGGCATCCCGGCAGAGGGTGTGCTAGATTATGCATCTCGCATATCGGCAAGGTCGGAACGGCACACTCAGGGACGTGTCGCTGCCGGCTTCCGGTTCATCTGCCCCGTTGGATATCGAAGCATCGAGGAATACACCTTGCCCTCCAGTTCCGGCCGCCACGAGCCATCACTCGAGGAATTCACCCGTCAGGTCGTCCGCCAGTACCTGGACGACATGGGAGGAATCGACCCCGATCACCTGCATGGGCTGATCATGAACACAGTCGAAAAGCCCCTGATCAAGACCGTGCTGGAATTTGCCGACGGCAACCAGTCACGGGCCGCCGCGATTCTGGGGATCACCCGAACAACCCTGAGAAACCGCATCAAGCGCTACCAGCTGGACCAGTAACCGACCATGAATACCAATGACCGACGTTGGGCACTATTGAGCGTGTCCGACAAGTCCGGACTGACCGAACTGGGTCAATCCCTGGCCGAAGCCGGATTCGGCCTGCTGTCGACCGGGGGCAGTGCCCGCGTGCTGCGCGAGGCCGGCCTGGACGTCACCGAAGTATCGACCCTGACCGGGTTTCCAGAAATCATGGGCGGGCGAGTCAAGACGCTGCAGCCGAAGATTCATGGCGGCATCCTGGGTCGGCGCGGGACCGACGATGCGGTCATGGCCGAACACGGCATCGAGCGCATCGATATCGTGGTAGTAAATCTTTATCCGTTTTCGGAAACCGTGTCGCGGGAAGACTGCAGCCTGGCCGAGGCCATCGAGAAGATCGACATTGGCGGTCCGGCCATGGTGCGGGCCGCGGCCAAGAACCACGACCACGTCACCATTGTCTGCGACCCGGACGACTACCCCGCCCTGATCGAGAGGCTGCCGGATTCTCCCGACGAGGCCACCCGTCGTAGCCTCGCCGTCAAGGCCTTCGCCCATACCGCCGCATACGACGGCCAGATCAGTCAATGGCTGGCTCAGCACGACAGCGCCGATGAACTGCCACCGGTATTCAACCTGTCACTGGACCTGGAGCGCACACTGCGCTACGGCGAAAACCCACACCAGGCCGCCGGACTGTATCGCGAACGGGGCCGGCCGACCAGCGGACTGGCCGGATCACAGCCGGTCCAGGGCAAGCCGCTGTCGTACAACAACCTGCTCGATGCCGATGCCGCCTGGAGTGGCGTTCAGGCACTGGGCCGGAATGCGCCGGCCTGCATCATCGTCAAGCACACCAACCCCTGTGGCGCCGCCCAAGGCGAATCGGTGGCCCAGGCCTATGATCGTGCGCTGGCCTGCGACCCGACCTCGGCATTCGGCGGCATTATCGCTGTCAACCAGGAGGTCGACGGCGCGCTGGCCCGGTCCATGCTGGAGCGGTTCATGGAAGTCCTGATCGCACCGGCCCTGACCGACGAGGCCCGCGAAGTCTTCTCCACCAAGCCCAACGTACGCATTCTCACCCCGGACGAGCATGTTCCGTCGGCCACGGAACTGCGCGCCATAGACGGCGGCTGGCTGGTCCAGCAGGCCGACCGGATCGCGGCCGATGAAAGCGAGTACAAGATCGTCACCCGGCGCAGCCCCAGCGACGAGGAAATGGCCGACCTGCGTTTCGCCTGGGCCGCTGTGGGGTTGGTGCGCTCCAATGCCATCGTCTACGCCAAGGACCGCGCCACCATCGGCATCGGCGCCGGCCAGATGAGCCGCATCGACTCGGCCCGCTTCGCCGCCCTCAAGGCCGGGGACGCCGGCCTCACACTCACCGGCGCCGTAATGGCCTCGGATGCCTTCTTCCCGTTTGCCGACAGCATAGAAACCGCAGCCGAGCGCGGCATCCGCGCCGTCATCCAGCCCGGCGGCTCCATGCGCGACCAGGAAGTCATCGACGCCTGCGACGCAAACGACATGGCGATGGTGTTGACCGGGAGGCGGCATTTTCGGCATTGAGGCGCCACGGGCGGGGGTGTGAGGTGAGGTGTGAGGTGTGAGGTGTGAAGTGTGAAGTGTGAAGTGTGAAGTGTGAAGTGTGAAGTGGGGGCATTTGGTTGCTTGGGGGGATCAGGCGGTCGTAGTCTTCGAGATGCTGAGCGTTAAGACAATCCCTGGCACCGAACCCCCAGCCACCTGCCTCAACCGAGACCACCAAACCCGAAACACCCCCACCGCCACCGGAGCCCTACTTAACACTTAACACTTAACACTTAACACTTCACACTTCACACTTAACACTTAACACTTCACACCCCCGACCCCCAACGAAGCCACGTTACAATACGCTTCCACCCAAGCAATCCGAAGCCTCCCCCATGAAAACCCTCATCGTCGGCGGCGGTGGCCGCGAGCATGCGCTGGCCTGGAAGGCCGCGCGGTCGAAAGGTGTCACGCGTGTGCTGGTAGCGCCCGGGAATGCCGGCACGGCCACCGAGGAAGGAGTGGAGAATGTCGACATCGGTGCCGAGGACATCGATGGCCTGCTGAATCTGGCCAAGAGCGAAGGCATCGACCTGACCATCGTCGGGCCGGAAGCGCCGTTGGCGGCCGGCATTGTTGATCGTTTTGCCGAGGCCGGGCTGGCCTGTTTCGGCCCGAATGCGGCGGCGGCGCGGCTGGAGTCATCCAAGGCGTTTGCCAAGGATTTCATGGCGCGACACGAGATTCCCACCGCCGGCTACAAGGTGGTCGAGGATGTCGAGACCGGCAAGGCCTTTGTTCAAGAGCTGGGCCTGCCGGTGGTGCTCAAGGCCGACGGGCTGGCTGCCGGCAAGGGTGTGATCATCGCCGAAGACATGGACACGGTCGAATCGACGCTTGAAGACATGCTCTCGGGCAATGCTTTTGGCCAGGCCGGCAGCCGGGTGGTGATCGAGGAGTTCCTGGTTGGCGAGGAAGCCAGCTTCATTGTCATCGCCGATGGCGACAAGGTGCTTCCGCTGGCCTCCAGCCAGGATCACAAGCGCCGCGACAACCAGGACCAAGGGCCGAACACCGGCGGCATGGGCGCCTATTCGCCCGCACCCGTGGTCACCGATGCGGTGCATGAGCAGATCATGCACGACATCGTCGAACCGACCCTGGTCGGACTGAAGTCCGATGGCTGTCCCTTCACCGGCTTTCTCTACGCCGGCGTGATGCTGACGGCCGACGGCCCCAGGGTGCTGGAATTCAACGTGCGCTTTGGCGACCCGGAAGCCCAGCCGGTGCTGATGCGACTGAAATCCGACCTGATCGAAGTCATCAATCGCACCCTGGCGGGCGAACTCGACCAGATCGAGCTGGAGTGGGACAAACGCTACGCCCTGGGCGTGGTCATGGCCGCAGGCGGCTATCCGGGAAGCTACGAAAAAGGGCGTCCGATTCACGGGCTGGATGCCGAACTGCCCGAAGACGTCAAGGTCTTTCATGCCGGCACGCGCCTGGCCGACGATGGCCAGGTGGCGACCAGCGGCGGCCGCGTGCTTTGCCTGGTGGCACTGGGCGAAAGCGTGGCCAAGGCCCAGGCCCGCGCCTACCAGTGGCTGGCTCAGGTTGGCTTCGAAGACGCGTTTTATCGGACGGATATTGGGTACCGTGCCGTGGATCGAGACTCGGAGGGCGGCTAAGTGGTGCGGCTTCGATCAGCTAATGGGGTGTCGGGACTCGGGACTCGGGACTCGGGACTCGGAAAAACCCCGGCCGTTCAAGCGAGGGAGAAATCTAACGCTAGTCGGAGCCCCCACCCTCGAAAATGCCACGTAGCCAACAGTAGCGAGTCCCGAGTCCCGGGTCCCGAGTCCCGACCAATCCTTCCAGTCCCGAGTCCCGAGTCCCGATAGAACCCCATGGACGTCAGTCACCTTCTCGACGAACTCAACGACGCTCAGCGCGAGGCGGTCACGGCCGATGAGGGTCATTTGCTGGTGCTGGCCGGGGCCGGTTCGGGCAAGACGCGGGTACTGGTCCATCGCATTGCCTGGCTGATCCAGGTCCATCATGTCAGCCCGATGGGGCTTTTGGCCGTCACCTTTACCAACAAGGCTGCCGGCGAGATGCGCGCCCGGGTGGGGGAGTTGCTGGGTATTCGGCCTGAGGGGTTGTGGATCGGCACGTTTCACGGCATCTGTCATCGCATGCTGCGCATGCATGCCGATGAAGTCGGCCTGCCCGACACCTTCCAGATCCTCGATTCCGACGACCAGTACCGGCTGGTCCGGCGTGTGATCCGCGATATGGAACACGATGAGGGGCAGTTTCCGCCGCGTGCCATGCAGGGGCTGATCAATCATCACAAGGATGAGGGCCGTCGACCACAAGACATCGATCATTTCGACAACCCGCATTCAGTCAGCCAGGTCGCCATCTATCGGCATTACCAGGACTATTGTGAGCGGTCGGGACTGGTCGACTTTGCCGAGCTGTTGCTCCGGACCGTGGAGCTGCTGCGCGACAACCCGAACCGCCGGGCGCAATACCAGGGCCGCTTCGGCCACACCCTGATCGATGAGTTCCAGGACACCAACCGGCTGCAATACGCGTTGGTTCGACTGCTCTCGGGCGAGCAGGGCCGCATGTTCGTGGTCGGCGACGACGACCAGTCGATTTATGGCTGGCGCGGTGCGCGGGTCGAAAACGTGTCCGACTTCGTGCGTGATTTCGAACCCACGGTGGTGCGCCTGGAGCAGAACTACCGCTCGACGCAGACCATCCTGGAGGCGGCCAACCGCGTCATCGATCACAACGACGATCGCATGGGCAAGAACCTCTGGACCGAAGGCGAAACAGGGGACCCGATCCGGCTTTTTTCTGCCTGGAACGCAGAGGAAGAAGCCGATTTCGTCATTGCCCGCATCCAGGACTGGATCGAGGCGGGCGGCAACCCGTCGGAAACCGCGATCCTGTATCGCTCCAACGCTCAGTCGCGGCTGTTCGAACAGGCCCTGTTGCGTGAAGGTATTGACTATCGCGTCTACGGCGGACAGCGCTTCTTCGAGCGCGCCGAGATCAAGGATGCCATGGCCTACCTCCGGCTTCTGCACAATCGCAACGATGACCCGGCATTCGAACGCGTCATCAATGTACCGGCCCGCGGCATTGGCGAGCGCAGCGTGGAGAGGATTCGCGAGCATGCGCGCTCGAATCAGTGCTCGCTGTTTACCTCGGCCCGGGCGCTGGTATCCGGGCAGGGCCTGCCGGCGCGCGCGGCGCGGTCGGTATCGGCGTTCATCGACAAGATCGAGCAGCTCGATGAACAGACGGCGAGCGCATCGCTGGGCGATACCATGGCCGCCGTGGTCGGCAGCGCACAACTGGGCGAATGGTACCGGGGGCGGGAAGCGCCCGACCGCGCCGAAACCCGGGAGGAAAACCTGCAGGAGCTGGTGCGTGCGGCTGAAAGCTTTCAGCAACCCGAAGAAGACAGTCAGGCCGGCCTGTCGCCGCTGGCGTCCTTTCTCGCCCAGGCCGCACTGGAAGCCGGCGAACACCAGGGAGAACGCTGGCAGGACTGTGTGCAACTGATGACCCTGCACTCGGCCAAGGGGCTGGAGTTTCCTCTGGTCTTCATGGCCGGGGTGGAAGAAGGGCTGTTTCCACATCAGAAATCAGTCGAGGAGCCCGGCCGGCTGTCGGAGGAACGGCGGCTGTGCTATGTCGGCATGACCCGGGCAATGAAGCAGCTCTACATCAGCTATGCCGAATCGCGGCACCTGCATGGACAGCGGGTAATGTCGAGGCCCTCGCGTTTTGTCGATGAGTTGCCCACGCACCTGGTCGAGTCCGTACGACCGCGCTCCTCCGCAGGCGAAGCCGGAGCGGGCATGGGCCGAATGAGCGCTGCGCCGGACACGGCGCCTGATCATGGCCTCAGGCTGGGAGGCACGGTGGAGCATGGACGTTTCGGGATCGGCACCGTGGTCAGCCTGGAAGGCCAGGGCGACAATGCACGCGTGCAGGTCAATTTCGAAACGGCCGGCAGCAAGTGGCTGGTGCTGGCCTACGCATCGCTGGAGCGGCTGGATTGAGTGCCGAATCAGTGCAGGTAGGCGATCTGGCCGGCCTGCGCTGGCGGCGGGGGCCACATCGCGTCCTGGCGCTGCATGGGTGGCTCGACAACGCGCATTCGTTTCTGCCACTGGCCGACGAGCTGGACGGTATCGATCTGATCGCGCTGGATTTTGCCGGCCATGGCGAGTCGGCCCGACGGCCGGATCAGGCGCGCTATCATTTCGACGATTATGTCTTCGATGTGCTCGGCGCGATGGATCATCTGGGCTGGGACAAGGCCGGAATCATCGGTCACTCCCTGGGCGGCGCGGTGGCTGCCATCACTGCCGCAGCCGCACCAGAGCGGATCAGCTCACTGGTGCTCATCGAAGGAACGGGCCCCTTGAGCGCGCCGGCCACTGACACGGTAGCCGGCTGGCGCCGAGCAGTGGAGCGCTCCAGGCCCCACACGCCCCGGCGACATGCCGATCTCGATGCTGCGGCGCAAGCCAGGGCAAAGAATGGCGACCTGGGGTTCGAGGCGAGCCGGATGCTTGCCGAGCGGGGTACCCGAACCAGCCAGGAGGGTGTTTACTGGCATCACGATCCCCGTTTGCGCTGGCCCTCGTCGCATCGCTACTCCGAGCCACAGGTGCTTGAACTGCTCGGAGCGATAGAATGCCCGGTACTCACGATCCAGTCTGACCCGCCCGGCAGTAAATTGCCGCGAGAAATGGCCCGACGACGCCGGGCGGCGCTGCGGCAGGCAACCAGTCTGGATTGCCCCGGAGGCCATCATCTTCACATGCATCACCCGGCCCGGATCGGGCCGGCCATCAAGGAGCACTTTGAGAATCATGAACCAGCGCACCCCGATTCCGACTGATCAGCGCCTGATCTTTGCCCTCGACGTCCCGGATATCGACCAGGCACGCGGCCTGATCCGCACCCTGGGCGAGCACGTACAGTTCTACAAGCTGGGTCTGGAGTTCTTTCTCAGCGGACATTACTTCGCGCTGGCCGACGAACTGAAGGCCGCCGGCAAGCGGGTGTTCGCCGACCTGAAGCTGTTCGATATCCCGCCCACCGTGGGTCGTGCCACCGCGCAGCTGGCGCGGCGCGAAGTGGACTTTCTGACCGTGCACGGCAACGACGCCATGCTCGAAGCGGCCGTGGCCCATCGCGGTGACATGGGCATTCTGGCAGTGACCGCCCTGACCAGCCTGGATCAAGGCGACCTGAACGACCTGGGTTTTCAGTGCGACATCGAACAACTGGTGCGGTCGCGGGCCCGACGCGCCTTCGAGCTTGGGTGCACGGGCGTCATTTCCTCCGGTCTTGAGGTTCCGGCACTGCGCCGCGACGTGGATCATCGGCTGGTGGTGGTCTGCCCCGGTATCCGCCCGGTCGCCAACATCGACGAGCAAAAACGCACCCTGTCGGTGCCCGAGGCCTTCGAGGCCGGCGCCGATCACATCGTCGTTGGCCGCCCCATCCGCGATGCCAGCGACCCGGCCGCGGCCGCGGCTGAGATCCAGCAACAGATCGCGGCGCACTTCGACACCTGAGAGAATCGCCGATCAAGAGCCCGTCGGCGGCCTGACGCAAATCAGGGTAACCCGCGAAATCAACATAATTTCAATGGTTTGTGTAGATTTTCTCAGGCTCTTGATAAAGTTCTGTTAATTGCGTAACATGCGCTGCACGGTACGGGTCTCGACCCGTCGCCAGAACGATCAACAACGGCGTCCGTGACGCCACCGGGACAGTCCTCTCCGGACCGTGCCATTGCCGGGCAAGCCTCTGCGCAAGCCCGGTTTTTTTTGCTCCAAGGGGCAAGCGCATCGTCAATGGTAGAATGTTTCGCCCTCTTTCCGGCTTCCAAGCACGCCTCTCTGCATGGCTGATCCGCATCCATTCAAACGATTCCTGACCACGCTCTACGGGGCCTGGCTGGCGCTGCTGCGGCGCATTCTTCACTGGTGGGTCCGTTCCACCGTGCTGCCGGAGGACTTCGACGACCTGGCACTGGACCGGGACCGGCCGGTGTTCTACATGATCGACACCTATGCGCTGAGCTCGGTGCTGATCCTGGAACAGGTCTGCATGCGTCTTCGCCTGCCACGCCCGCTGGTGCCATTCCAGCACGGCAAGGCCTCGTTTTCGCGCAGCTTCGGGGCCAGCCGGCGCTACGGCGGCTTCATTCTCAGGCGCCCGAAAAAGCGTCGGCACTCCTGGATCCTGGGTGAGCTGATTGAAGCTGCGGCCGATAATGGCCTGGCCCAGGTGCAAATCGTTCCAGTCACCGTGCTGGTCGGGCGCGCACCCGATAAGGAAGTGAGTTTCTTCAAGATCCTGTTTTCCGAAAACTGGAGCGTGGGGGGCCGTCTTCGCCGTTTGTTCAGCACCCTTATCAACGGCCGGGCCACCATGGTGCAGTTCGGCAAACCGGTTACCCTTGAGCGCGTCTTTGAGGAAACCGAAGACCGCGAGCAGGCGCTCAGACGGGTCAGCCGGGTGTTGCGGGTTCACTTCAAGCGCGTGCGAACCGCGGCCATCGGCCCCGATCGATCACACCGGCGCACCCTGGTCGAACGCGTGGTGCGCAGCCCCGCGGTGCAGGAGGCGATTGCGGCCAAGATGCGGCGTGACGACATGAGCCGTGAACGGGCCGAGGCCGAGGCGCGCAAGTACGCCCACGAAATCGCCGCCGACTATTCCTACACCTTCGTGCGCATTGCCGACCTGCTGTTGAGCTGGTTCTGGAGCCGGATTTACCGCGGGGTCACGGTGCACCATTTCAGCGAGTTCCGCGAGCAGGCACCCGGTCACGAAATCGTCTACGTGCCCTGTCATCGCAGTCACATGGACTACATGCTGTTGTCCTGGCTGCTCTACCATCGGGGCTTCGTGCCACCGCACATCGCCGCCGGGGTCAATCTCAACATGCCGCTGGTGGGCCCGTTGCTCAGGCGCGGCGGGGCTTTCTTCCTGCGTCGTACCTTTCGCTCCCAGCCGCTGTATGCTGCCGTGTTCAACCAGTACGTCACGTTGATTCTCGACCGCGGTGTGTCGCTGGAGTATTTCATCGAGGGCACGCGCTCGCGCACCGGACGGCTGCTGCCACCGCGCGCCGGCATGCTGTCCATCACCATTCGCGCCTTTCTCCGAAATCCCGGCAAGCCGGTGATGTTCCAGCCGGTGTATATCGGCTACGAGCGCCTGGCAGAAGGCAGTTCGTATATCTCGGAGCTGTCCGGGCGCCAGAAAAAGCCGGAGTCGCTGTCGGACTTCAGAAACGTCATCAATATCCTGCGCAAGAACTACGGCGAGGTGGCGGTGAGCTTTGGCGAGCCGATTCTGCTCAATCGCCTGCTCGAAGCGCATCACCCGGAATGGAGCGGCGAGCCGCTGGACGAGAACAGCAAGCCCCGCTGGCTCTCCGGGATGGTCGATGACCTGGCCCGCCAGATCATGGTCAACATCAATCGCAGCGCGGACGTCAACCCGATCAACCTCCTCGCCACCGCGCTGCTGGCCAGTCGCAAGCAGGCGCTGGACGAAGACGATCTGGAAAGAACCATCGGGCTGCTGAAAGACATCATTGCGCTGACCGCATACTCCGATCGCATTACCCTGACCACGCTCACACCCGGACAGGTGATCGAATACGGCCTGGAACTGGGCATTATCGAGCGACAGGAACACCCGCTGGGCAACATTATCCGCACTGATGCCACCAACGCGGTGCTGCTGACCTACTTCCGCAACAACATCGCCCACCTGGTGGCCATGAGCGCCTGGATCGCGTGCTGCTTTTTGAACGTGCAACGGGTTCGAAAGGGTCGCGTCGAGCAGCTCAGTCACTTTGTCTACCCGTTCATCCGGCGCGAACTCTTTCTACCGTGGGAGCCCGAGGAACTCTCTGGAGTGATCGAGCGCTGCATGCAGGCACTGATCGACATGGGGCTGTTGCGCTCTTCGGGTGAGTTTCTACAGCGCGCCGCGGGCGGCAGCGACGAGAGCTACTATCTGCGGCTGCTCGGCGGCTCGCTGCTTCAGACTTTCGAACGCTACTTCATCACCGTAGCGGTACTGGTCAAGAACGGCTCGGGTCGCATGACGCGCAAGCAACTGGAACGACTGTGCATTCTAAGCGCCCAGCGAATTTCCCTGCTGCACGAATTCGAAGCGCCGGAGTTCTACGATCGCACGCTGTTCCGGCAGTTTATCGAGTCGCTGTTCGAAAGCGGCATCCTGGGCCGTGACGACGATGGTCACCTGACCTTTGATCGTCAGCTCGAAGACTTCGCACGAGATGCCAAGCTGGTGCTGGCCAAGGAGATCCGGCACACCATCATCCAGGTAACCCCGCAGCTGCCCGAGCTCGACCAGGAAGCCGCCTGAGTTGCGACTCAGAGGCTCCTCATGCATCCAGGTCGGGAATGAGCTTGCTCTCCCAGTAGGCGATCTGGTCGCGTAAGCGCAGTTTACGCTTCTTCATTCGGATAAGCTGCAGCTGATCGGTGGCGCGATTGTCCGACATCTGGCCAATGGCCTCATCAAGGTCACGATGCTCTTCGCGCAGCTCGGCCAGGCGGGCGTTGATCTCACTGAGACTGGTCGTCATGAGCGGTGCCGGTTCCCTGTCTGGATTACAATGCCCCCGCCACTGTTCTGGAGGAGCCAGCCCGTGAGTATGCCCAGCCTGCCCCTGACCATCAAGTCGACCGAGCCGACCGCCGGGGATACGCGCAAGAGCCGCTACGATGCCAACAAGCTGATCAAGCGCCTGCGCCGCCAGGTCGGCAAGGCCGTGACCGACTACGCCATGATCGCCGACGGCGATCGCGTCATGGTGTGCCTGTCCGGTGGCAAAGACTCCTACGCCATGCTGGACCTGCTACTTGGGCTGAAGCAGGCCGCCCCGATCGAGTTCGATCTGGTGGCGGTCAATCTCGACCAGAAGCAACCCGGCTTCCCCGAGCATGTGCTGCCGGAGTACCTGGAATCGCTGGGCGTCGAGTGGCACGTGATCGAGAAGGACACCTACTCGATCGTCCAGCGGGTGCTGCCGGAGGGAAAGACAACCTGCGGCCTGTGTTCGCGGCTGCGACGGGGCACGCTCTACGAGTTTGCGCGCCGTCACGGCATGACCCGGGTTGCGCTCGGTCACCACCTCAACGATATCGTGGAAACCTTCTTTCTTAATCTGTTTCACGGCGCGGCCCTGAAGGCGATGCCCCCCAAGCTGCTCAGCGACGACGGTGACAACATCGTCATCCGTCCATTGGCCTATTGCCGCGAGGATGACCTGGCGCGACTGGCCGAATTGCGCGAGTACCCGATCATCCCCTGTAATCTGTGCGGCAGCCAGCCCAATCTTCAACGGCAGCAGATCAAGCAGATGCTCAATGAATGGGAGCGGATTCAGCCTGGCCGGACGATGTCGATCTTCCGGGCACTCGGCAATGTGGCGCCATCGCAGCTATGCGATCGCGAGCTGTTTGATTTTTCAGCCCTGAGCAAGAACATCTCAACCCCCTGAGCCCTTCGGAATGGCCGGGTTCTGCCGCAGTGACTTTCAGCACTGGCAGCAGCAACAATTTGGGCGCACAATGATCGCCGTCATTCAAGTGGAGAACTGATATGCAATCCTACAGAGTTCTGCTGGTCATGCTCTGCGTGCTGCTGGCATCGGGCTGCGGGGCGGTCAACCGGGGCATTCAGATCGGGGACGGGGAGCATGTCGACGGCGATGTGCGCAATGTCAACGGGGCGATTCGCATCGGTCGGGACTGCACCATCGATGGTGATGTACGTAACGTCAACGGCGCCATTTCCGTCGGCGCGGGAACCCGTGCCGGTGAGGTCCGCAACAACAATGGCGCCATCGAGATCGGTTCGGAAGCGCGTATCGAAGGTGTGAGTAATACCAATGGTCGCGTGCGTGTCGGCGCGCAGGTCCGAGTCAACGGGGATATCAAGACGACCAATGGCGCCATCGAATTGGCCGAATCAGTGAGCGTCGCCGGCACGGTGGAAGCGACCAATGGTCGCATTCGTATCGGCGAAGGCGGACATGTGACGGAACGGGTGGCCACGACCAACGGCGCTATCGAGATTCGCGCAAGCCAGGTCGGTAGTGTGGTCGGCGCCAATGGTCATGTGGAGTTGCTTGACGGTACGCACGTCGAGGGTGAACTTCACATGCGTGAGACGCGTGGCACGCAGATTCGCTCCGAGCCGCCCCGGGTGGTGATCGGTGCCGATGTGGTCGTCGAGGGGCCGGTACGCATCGAACGCGAGGTGCGGCTCTATGTCCACGAAACAGCCCGCACCGGGGAGATTACCGGCGCCGAGCCCACCTCCTTCAGCGGCGAACGGCCCTGATCCGGGGCAGTTCGCTTTCCGGAATCCAGGCCAGGGGTAGCGGCTACTTGTAGGTCTGACCTTCGTGACGAATCCAGCCGCCACCACCCGCCTGGGCGTGGTCAGCATGGGTCCGCGTCACTTCACCGCCCCGGGCATTCCACTCGTAGCGGCCCTGAAAGGCAACCATATCTCCGCGCTGGGCCGGCACGCGTCGGCCCTCGCTGCTGGAGTGGTAGACAATCACCGATAGACTGTCGGCAATCTGGACATTGAAGCGTTGTCTCGGCAGACCAATGGCGAGACTCTCATCGGCCAGGACCTGCGTCACGGTCCCGTGGCCGCTGACCCAGATACCGGTCCGACCCTCGTCGAATGCCGCAACCAGTCGGGCGTTATCGGGCAGATCCTCGCCACCACAACCCGTCCCCCCCAGGGCAACGAGAAGCCCAACTAGAACGACTGTAAAGCATCGTCCTGCCATGGTCTTCCTCCTTCGCACTGTGTGCCGATTCAGTATGGCAGTTTTCGAGGGGTTTGGAAAACGACCGGGCGGAATGGTTCAGGCAGGAGGGCGCCGGGATGGGGCGAAAAGCCCTCGCCAGGAGGGCCTGGAGAGGGCTGATGTACGGGGGGCAAAGCCTTGCTTAGCGCTTGAGTTGCTTGCGCAGCCGGTCCAGGGCGGCAAGCTGGGCCATGGCTTCGGCCAGTTGAGCCTGGGCCTGAGCCACCTCCATGCCGGCGGTGCGGTCATGGATGGCACGTTCGGCTTCTTCCTTGGCCTTGACCGCAGCGGCCTCGTCAAGATCCGAGGCGCGCTGGGCTGTATCGGACAGCACGGTGACCACATGAGGCTGAATCTCCAGCAGGCCGCCGGAAATGTAATAGAACAGCTCTTCATCGCTGTCGGGCACGATGACTCGCACCTGGCCGGGAACCAGGCGCGTGAGCAGCGGGGCGTGACGCGGCGTGATACCGAGCTCGCCCTCTTCGCCGGGGACCACCACCATGGTGGCCTCGCCCGAGTAAATCTCGGCCTCGGCACTGACAATGTCGCAATGTATCGTTGATGCCATTTATGCACTCACTCTGTTCGTGCGCTGAGCGAAAACCCTGGCCGGTCAGGCTTGACCGGCCCCGGGTTCAGGACGCTTCGGCGATCAGCTTCTCACCCTTCTCGACGGCCTGATCGATGGTGCCGACCATGGTAAAGGCCTGCTCGGGCAGATGATCGTACTCGCCTTCGACAATGCCCTTGAAGCCGCGGATGGTTTCCTTGAGCGGCACGTAGACCCCCGGGAATCCGGTAAAGACCTCGGCCACGAAGAAGGGCTGACTGAAGAAACGCTCGACCTTTCGGGCCCGGGCCACCGTCAGCTTGTCTTCTTCGGAGAGCTCATCCATACCGAGAATGGCAATGATGTCCTTGAGTTCCTTGTAGCGCTGCAGCGTGCCCTGCACCTTGCGGGCGACATCGTAGTGCTCCTGTCCCACCACCAGCGGATCGAGCTGGCGCGAAGTGGAATCGAGCGGATCAACCGCCGGGTAGATGCCCAGCTCGGCGATCTGGCGCGAGAGCACGACCGTGGCATCCAGGTGGGCAAATGTGGTGGCCGGCGACGGATCGGTCAGGTCATCGGCAGGCACGTAAACGGCCTGGATCGAGGTGATCGAACCGGTCTTGGTCGAGGTAATGCGCTCCTGCAGCACACCCATTTCCTCGGCCAGGGTCGGCTGGTAGCCCACGGCCGAAGGCATGCGGCCGAGCAGGGCGGAGACCTCGGTGCCGGCCAGCGTGTAACGGTAGATGTTGTCGATGAACATCAGAACGTCACGGCCTTCGTCACGGAAGTACTCGGCCATGGTCAGACCGGTCAGGGCCACGCGCAGGCGGTTACCCGGCGGCTCGTTCATCTGGCCGTAGACCAGGGCGACCTTGTCGAGCACATTCGACTCCTTCATCTCGTGATAGAAGTCGTTGCCCTCGCGAGTCCGCTCACCGACGCCGGCGAACACCGAGTAGCCGGAGTGCTCGATGGCGATGTTTCGGATAAGCTCCATCATGTTCACGGTCTTGCCCACACCGGCGCCACCGAACAGGCCCACCTTGCCGCCCTTGGCAAACGGGCAGATCAGGTCGATGACCTTGATGCCGGTCTCGAGCAGCTCGTTGCTGGCGGCCTGGTCCTCAAAAGAAGGGGCCGCACGGTGAATGGCCCAGTGCTCTTCGGCACCGATTTCGCCGGCCTCGTCAATGGGATTGCCGAGCACATCCATCACACGGCCCAGGGTCTTCTTGCCGACCGGTACGCTGATCGCCTTGCCGGAATTTGTCACGGCGCGGTTCCGCTTGAGACCGTCGGTCGAACCCAGGGCGATGGTCCGTACCACACCGTCGCCGAGCTGCTGCTGCACCTCCAGCGTGATCTCGGTGTCATCCACGGTCAGGGCGTCATAGACCTTGGGTACGGCGTCACGCGGAAACTCCACGTCAACCACGGCACCGATAATCTGAACTATCTTTCCGGAACTCATTTGTCAGTCCTCAAAATTTGGGTGGCTTCCGTGCATGCACATCGCTGAAGCCGGGTTTTTCGATTGCGGTGAAAGGCAAAAGGTGAAAAGTAAAAGGAGCCCAGTCAGTCCTTTCACCTCTTACCTTTTACCTTTCACCTCGTTCCATCACACAGCCGCTGCACCACCAACAATCTCGGAGATCTCCTGCGTAATCGCGGCCTGGCGGGCCTTGTTGTAGACCAGCTTGAGCTCGTCGATCAGGTTGTTGGCGTTGTCCGAGGCGTTCTTCATCGCCACCATGCGCGCGGCGTGCTCGCTGGCCAGGTTCTCCAGCGATGCCTGGTAGACCAGGGTTTCCAGGTAGCGAGTGAGGAACTCGTCGAGCAGCTCCATCGCATCGGGTTCGTAGATGTAGTCCCAGTACTGCAGCATGGGCTCGTCATCGCCCGGCGGCAGTGGCAGAAGCTGGTCGAAAGTCGCCTTCTGCGTCATGGTGTTTACGAAGTGGTTGTAGCACAGGAACAGGCGGTCGAGTCGACCTTCGCGGTAGTCATCCAGGCAAACCTTGACAGTACCGATCAGGTCTTCCAGGCGCGGTTGCTCGCCCAAGTCCTGGGTTGCGGCGGAAATCTCCACGTTCAGGCGACGGAAAAACTGGGCGGCCTTGCGGCCGACCACCACGGTCGTGACCTCGACACCCTGGTCCTGCCACTTGCGGAATTCCGCGAGCAGCTTGCGGAACATGTTGTTGTTCAGTCCGCCACACAAGCCACGGTCGGTGGCAATGATGATGAAACCCACCCGCTTGATTGTTTCGCGTTCGGTGGTAAACGGGTGCTCCTCTTCCAGGTTGGCGTGGGCGAGATGCCCGATCACCTGCCGCATCATGCGGGCATAGGGTCGGGTTGCCTGCATCTGGTCCTGGGCCTTGCGGATCTTGCTGGCCGAGACCATCTCCAGCGCACTGGTCACCTTGCGCGTATTCTGGACGCTCTTGATCTTGCCTACGATTTCCTTGGAGCCGCTCATGTTTCCTCTCGGGACTCGGGACTCGGGACTCGGGACTCGGCGACGTACCTGACGGCGAGATTCCCGGGTCTGCGAGTCGTTGTTACGATTACCAGCTGCCGGTGGACTTGAACTCGTCCAGCGCTTTCTTCATCTCGCCGGCCAGTTCGTCGTTCCAGTCGCCGGTCTGGTTGATCTTGTCCATCAACTCCCCGTGGGTGTTGTTCATGTAGTCGATCAACGCTCTTTCAAACGGCACCACCTGGCTGAGCTCGAGGTCATCGAGGTAGCCTTCGTTGCCGGAAAACAGGCTGACCGCCATCTCGGCCACCGACATCGGCGAGTACTGGGCCTGCTTCATCAGTTCGGTGATGCGCTGGCCACGCTCGAGCTGCTTGCGGGTGGTTTCGTCAAGATCGGAAGCAAACTGCGAGAAGGCAGCCAGTTCACGGTACTGGGCCAGCGCGATTCGAACCCCGCCACCCAGCTTCTTGATGACCTTGGTCTGCGCCGACCCACCGACACGCGAAACGGAAAGACCGGCGTTGATGGCCGGGCGAATACCGGCATTGAACAGGTCGGTTTCCAGGAAGATCTGACCATCGGTAATGGAGATGACGTTGGTCGGGACAAACGCCGACACGTCACCGGCCTGGGTTTCGATGATCGGCAGGGCAGTCAGTGAGCCGGTCTTGCCCTTGACCTCGCCGTTGGTCTGCTTTTCCACGTAGTCGGCGTTGACTCGTGCGGCACGCTCGAGCAGACGCGAATGGAGATAGAACACGTCACCCGGGTAGGCTTCGCGGCCCGGTGGACGCCTGAGCAGCAGCGATACCTGGCGGTAGGCCCAGGCCTGCTTGGTCAGGTCGTCGTAAATGATCAGTGCATCTTCACCGCGATCACGGAAATACTCGCCCATGGCGCAACCGGCATACGGTGCGATGTACTGCATGGCGGCTGACTCGGAAGCGTTGGCAGCCACGACGATGGTGTGGTCCATGGCACCGTGTTCTTCGAGCTTGCTCACTACGCCGGCAACAGAGGATGCCTTCTGGCCAACGGCAACATAAATGCACTTGATGCCGGCGCCCTTCTGGTTGATGATCGCGTCGATGGCGACTGCGGTCTTGCCGGTCTGGCGGTCACCGATGATCAGCTCTCGCTGCCCGCGCCCGATGGGCACCATGGCGTCGATGGACTTCAGCCCGGTCTGTACCGGCTGGTCCACTCCCTGACGGGTAATGACGCCCGGGGCGATTTTCTCGATCGGCTCCGAACCGGCTGCATCGATGGGGCCGGCACCGTCAATCGGGTTGCCCAGCGCGTCGACAACTCGACCGAGCAGTCCCTCGCCCACCGGCACCTGCAGAATGCGACCGGTACAACGCACCGTATCGCCTTCCTTGATGTGCTTGTACTCACCCATGACCACGGCACCGACCGAGTCACGCTCAAGGTTCAGCGCCAGGCCGAAGGTGTCGCCCGGGAATTCGATCATCTCGCCCTGCATCACGTCGGCCAGGCCGTGCAGGCGACAAATGCCGTCGGACACGCTGAGCACCGTGCCTTCGGTTCGGGCATCCGAAGTGACTTCGAATTCCTCGACCCGCTTGCGGATCAGCTCGGATATTTCAGAAGGGTTGAGGGTCTGCTGCATTTTCGCAATCCTTGAGAATTGGGTTCCTTGGTTGGGCCCGACCGATGGGTCGCTTTCGGCACCGGCGGTTACACCGCCAGTTGCCTGCCCAGTTGTTCGAGACGACCACGGACACTACCGTCGATCACCTCGTCGCCACTACGGATGACCACGCCGCCGATCAGCGACTGGTCCACTTCGATCTCCAGATCCACCTCGCGACCGAATCGCATTTTCAGCCGGTCAATCAGAGTTTGCTGTTCGGCCGTCTCCAGCGGGTAGGCCGATGTCACCTGCACGTGGACGCGCTGCTCCGCTTCCCGCCGCAAACGCTCAAACTGGGCAACAATCTCCGGCAACAGTTCGAAGCGGTCGTTGCGAGCAAGCGTGTGGAGGAAGCGCTTGAAGCGCTGGTCAAAAGCCTCTCCACCGATCTCGGCAAACAGCTCGGCAAGTTGCGGACGACTGATGCGCGGATTGTCGATCAGGTCACGCATTTCCGGTGTCACGGCGATTTCGGCCGCCTGCGTCAGGTACTGTCGCCATTCCGTCAGGGCACCGGCATCACGTGCCGCCTGGAATGCGGCACGTGCATAGGGCCTTGCAAGCGTGATCCGATTGCTCATGGCACTAGAGCTCCGTGGCGAGTTTGTCGAGCATGGCACGGTGAGCCTGGGGATCGATTTCCTTTTCGATGACCCGGTTGGCGCCCACCACGGCCAGTTCGGCCAGGCGTTCGCGCAGTGCTTCCCGCGCCTGGTTGGTCGCCTGACGAATCTCGGCCTCGGCGGCGGCAACCTGGCGATCGCGTTCGGCAACGGCTTCTTCCCTGGCCTGTTCGACCAGCTGGTTGCCGCGCTGACTTGCCTGCTCAATAATCTCACCGGCCTTGCGGCGGGCGTCCCGAATCAGCTCCTCAGCCTCGGCATTGGCACGCTCAAGGGCATGTTCAGCCTCTTCGGAATGCGCCAGCCCTTCGGCAATCTTCTGGCGACGCTCTTCCATTGCCTGGGTCAGGGGCGGCCAGACAAACTTCATCACCGCCCAGATAAAGACCAGAAACGTGCCGGCCTGACCGACTATTGTCCATATACTCGGTAGCATAGTGGCGCCTTGCGTCCGTTAATTGATAAAACTCGAGTTGCGGAACTCGACTACTGGATCAACCGCCCATTGCGGCCTGGATCGGTCCCAGCAGCGGGTTGGCAAACATCAGCAGGGCGGCAAACGCCACGCCGATAATCGACAGGGCATCAAGCAGACCGGCAATGATGAACATGCGGACCTGCAGCATGCCGGCCAGCTCGGGCTGGCGCGCAGCGCCTTCGAGAAACTTGCCGCCCAGCAGGGCAAAGCCGATGGCGGTGCCGACGGCCGTTGCAACAAAGATAAGGCCCACGGCAATCGCGGTATTGGCCTGAACCTGCGCAATCAGACCGGCCAGTTCCAGAGAAGATGCTTCCATGATGGTCTCCTAGCAATAGTGATTGAATGCAAAAGCGAAATCGTCAATGACGGTACGGTAACTAGTGTTTCTCATAGGCCAACGACAGGTAGACAATCGTTAGCGTCATGAACAGGAAGGCCTGCAGTGGCACGACCAGAATATGGAAGATGGCCCAGCCACCCCCCGGAATGAACTGAATCCACCAGGGCAGCAGGGCGATCAGCACGAAGATCAGCTCTGCGGCATATAGATTGCCAAACAGCCGCATGGCCAGCGATACGGTCTTGGCTACCAGCTCGACAATATTGAGTACCAGGTTGGGAATCCACAGCAGCGGATTGGCACCGAACGGGTGGGTGAACAGCTCCTTGCCGAAGCCACCGAAACCCTTGCCCTTGATGCCATAAAGAATGATCAGGCCCAGCACGGTGATCGACAGACCGAACGGAGCGTTGATGTCGGCCGAGGGCACGATGCGGAAGTAGTCCACGCCCAGCACGTACATGGCCAGCGGGACGTAGTCGACCGGCACCAGGTCCATCAGGTTCCACAAAAAGACCACGCCGAAAATCGTCAGCGCCAGCGGCCCGATGAAGCCGCGAGGACCGTGAAAGCTTTCCTTGACCGTCTTGTCGACGAAATCAACCAGCAATTCAACGAAATTCTGCAAACCGCCGGGAATCCCCGAAGTGGCCTTGCGAGCGGCCAGGTAGAGAAATCCGAGGAAGAACAGGCCCAGCACCCACGACACGACCATGGTGTCGACATGCCAGACGAACGGATCCATTTCATGGGTTTCGGGCAGGCGCAGGTTGGTGATGTGATGGCGGACGAAATCGCCAGCGTCGGCTTCCTCGGTCCATACAAAATGGGCGCGTTCCTTGGTCTGAGCCCACCACCCCGCAAAGCCGCCGAGTTCTGCGCTCGCCTCTGCCGCATTGGCGCCGGCCGCCTGGCCCATATCACCGCCTGCTTCTACAGGCGCTTCCGGTTGCTCGTTGCCGCTAGCCATGGTCGTCTTCGAGGAATCCCGTTAGTCGTTGTCCGTGGTCGAACTCGGCAACAACGCCATCTTGCGCATTGCCAGCCAGTAGGCCGTCGAGGTGGCCGCATATCCCGTCACCACCGGCACGAAATAGCCGGCGAACCAGAGCGCGACGATGACAAACATGATCACCGCCAGCACGAATTTCAGCGCCATGGCGCGATAGAAAGCACGCACCATGACCTTGGGCTCCATGGATGAAGCCAGGCCGACCCTGAGTGCCACGACGGCGGTCAGAAACAGACCCATCCCTCCTCCGACCAGCGCAGCCATCGACCAGTCCAGCCCACCGATCATGGCAAACGCCACTCCGGCAAGCGCGGTCATCACGGCCTGAGTGCGCAGCAGCCAGGCAATCGTCTTGGCGAATTGGGCTTCGTTCACGGCCTGGGCGCAATCGGGCTTCAAGGTCAGGCGCAGCACACCCGTTTCCCCCATTTTCGGGAGGGCAAGGGACCCGCGCTCTGTAAATCCGCGCAAGTATAACAGGGCAGAAAGGGCAGCGGCAAGCGATTGGGTCGCTGCGAGAAAGGGGGCATCGTGCTACTCTCGTCGACCGGAGCGGGGAAACCGGAACAATGGACAAAACCTGGGGTGCAGCAACAGGGGGCTGTTCAGTGCATCCAGTCTGCTGACCCGGGCTCGGACAATATCTACCAGGTTATCGAACACCTGCCTGGCGTTCAGCCGGAGCGGCGACGCAGCCGCTCGATGATGCCATCGAGTTCGTCCAGGCTGGTGTAGCGGATGTTGAGTTGGCCCTTGCCGGAGGACTGGTGCCTGAGGCTGACCGGGGCGCACAGGGTTTCGGTCAGTTCCTGTTCGAGGCGCTGGATGTCGGCACTCTTTGCGGCCGGTTTCTTCTTGTTGTCTTTTCCGCCTTCGCGCATGCGGCGCACGAGGGCTTCGGTCTGGCGCACGGACAGGGCTTTTTCGACCACTTCGCGGGCAGCACGAACCTGGTCGTTGCGTTCGAGTCCGAGCAAGGCACGGGCGTGCCCCATGTCGAGTTCGCGCTGATCGACCAGTTCGCGCACTTCCGGCGCCATATCGAGCAGACGCAGCAGGTTGGTGACCGCGGCGCGTGAACGGCCGACGCTGGTGGCGGCCTGTTCATGCGTCAGGTCGAACTCTTCGATCAGGCGTTTCAGCGCGGCCGCTTCTTCCAGCGGGTTCAGGTTCTCGCGCTGGATGTTCTCGATCAGGGCCAGTGCCAGGGTGGCCTCGTCGGCCACTTCGCGAACCAGTGCGGGAATGGTTTCCATGCCCGCCATCTGACAGGCCCGCCAGCGGCGTTCGCCGGCAATCAGCTCGTAGCGGCCTTTCCTGGCCAGGGGGCGTACCACCACCGGCTGCACCAGCCCCTGTTCGCGAATCGAGTCGGAGAGTTCCTGTAGCCGATCAGGATCCATGGCCGAGCGTGGCTGGTAGCGGCCCGGCTCGATCACGTCGAGCGGCAGCTCCTTGAGCCCGGTCAGCTCCCCTTCAGGGCTGGCCTTTTCCGCCGCGGCACGCGTCTTTCCCAGCAGGGCATCGAGATTGCGCCCCAGTGGCTTTTTCTTGCGCGAGGCATTCATTTCGGTTCGGCTCCCTGTCGACGCAAATATTCCCCGGCAAGCCCCAGGTAGGCAACGGCACCCCGTGAATCGCGATCGTAGTGGATGACGGACTGGCCGTAGCTGGGCGCTTCGGCCACGCGCACGTTGCGCGGCACCACGGTCGAATACAGCTTGTCGCCAAAGTGCTCGCCAAGCTGGCGCGAAACCGCCCCCGACAGGTTGTTGCGCACGTCGAACATGGTGCGCACCAGCCCCTCGATCTCCAGCGCGGGATTGACCGAATCCTGGATCTGTTCGATGGTGTTGAGCAGGGCAGTGAGCCCCTCCAGTGCATAGTATTCACACTGCATCGGGATCAGTACGCCGTCGGCGGCGGTCAGGGCATTGAGGGTCAGCACATTGAGTGCCGGCGGGCAGTCGATGATGATGTGGTGGTAGCGGCCGCGCACTGTTTCCATGGCCTGTTTGAGTACGCCGGAGCGGTCCTCGAGATCCATTAGCGCGACTTCAGCGGCCGTCAGGTCGCCGTTTGCCGGGACCAGGTCGAAGCCCATGGCCTCGGCGGCCACTATTGCGTCAGGCAGTTCGACCTCGCCGGTCAGCACCTCGCACAAAGTCGGCTGGTCGTCGGCCAGGTCGACGCCGGAGCCCGTGGTGGCATTGCCCTGCGGATCGATATCGATCAGCAGAACGCGGCGGCGCAGCTCGGCCAGGCCGGCGGCCAGGTTGAGCGCCGTGGTGGTCTTGCCCACGCCGCCTTTCTGATTGGTTACGGCCAGAATCCTGGCCCGTCTCTCATTCATTTCGGTTCACGATTGCCAGGCAACGCTCAGCGGCGGTACCCGGCACCCTCAGTTCGATCCGCTCGACATTGTACGCGCTCGGCAGCCCATCGCACTCGCTTTGTTCCAGGCGGCCCTTCATGGCCAGTAACCGCGCACCCCGATCCAGGTAGGGTTGAAGCTGCTCTATGAGCCGCGGCAACGGCGCCAGCGCACGGGCGACCAGGTCCCCGGCCGGATGAGAAACCGGGTCAAGGGATTCGAGCCGGGCATGCACCGGTTCGATGTTGTCGAGCGCCAGCTCGCGCCTGACCTGGCGCAGAAAGCGAACCTTCTTGCCGTTGGCATCGACCAGCACGAAATAGCGCTGCGGGCTGGCAATGGCCAGGGGTATGCCCGGCAGACCCGCGCCGGTGCCGGCGTCCAGCACCCGATCGCTGCGCAGCCAGGGAAGAATGCTCAGGCTGTCGAGCAGGTGACGGTCGACCATGGCGTTCGGGTCATCAATGGCGGTCAGGTTGTAGGCCTGGTTCCAGCGCGCCAGCAGGGACACAAAGGCCAGCATGGCCTCCAGCCGGTCGGCATCCAGATCCAGTTCGAGAGCAGCGACCCCGGCAAGCAGACGCTGGCGCGGCATGTCAGTCATGCGCGGCGCCTTCTTCTTGCTCGATGTCGTGGTCGGGCAGCGGGCCCGGTGGCAGCTCGTCATGGCGATGACAGGCCACCCGGTGGCCATCGCCGATATCTTCAAGCACGGGCGTTTCGGCGGCGCAGCGGTCGATGGCGAAGGGGCAGCGAGTCCGGAACACGCAACCGGAGGGCGGATCAAGCGGCGATGGCATGTCGCCCTGCAGAGAACGCCGCGCCCGGGCGCGCTCGCGCACCGGGTCGGGGATGGGCACCGATTCTATCAGCGCCCGGGTGTAGGGGTGCCGGGGCGCATGGTAAATCGCCTCGCGGCCGGCCATTTCCATGACCTGGCCCAGATACATGACCAGCACACGATCGGAGACGTGGCGCACCACCGACAAGTCGTGAGCGATGAAGATCAGCGACAGTTGCAGCTTTTTCTGCAGATCCTTGAGCAGGTTGACGATCTGTGCCTGAATGGACACATCCAGGGCGCTGACCGGTTCGTCACAGACCACCAGACGCGGGTTGACCACCAGCGCCCGGGCAATGCCGACACGCTGGCACTGCCCCCCGGAAAACTCGTGCGGATAGCGATTGATCTGGTCGCTCCGAAGGCCGACCAGCTGCAGGATGCCGCTGACGCGCTCGCGCACCTGCAGGCGTGACATCGACGGATAAAAAGTGCGCAGCGGCTCGGCAATGATCTCGCCAATGGTCATGCGTGGATCCAGCGATCCGGCCGGATCCTGAAAAATGATCTGAATTTCGCGACGCTTCTTGCGCAAAAGCTCTTCACTGGCCCCGACCAGCTCCTCGCCCAGCCAGCGGATGGAGCCGCCCCGTGCCGGCTGCAGACCCAGCAAAGCCCGCGCCAGCGTTGACTTGCCGCATCCTGATTCGCCGACAATTCCCAGGGTTTCGGCCGGCAGAACGTCGAAGCTGACCCGGTCGACCGCGCGGATGCTGCGATAGTCGTGCCGGAATAGGCTGCCGGCATCGACTCGGTAATGGACCTGCAGGTCGCGAACCTGAAGTACCGGGTTTCGCATCAGCCGGCCTCCTGCTGAACCGGCAGCTCATCCAGATGGCAGCGCTTGAAGCGGCCTTCGCCGATCTTTTCAAACGCGGGCAACTCCCGGCATTTGTCCCAGGCGTGCGGGCAGCGGTCGCGGAAGGGACAGCCGGCGGGCACATCAAGCAGGTTGGGCGGATTGCCGGGGATGGCATGAAGAATGCCGGAGTCGTCCCGATCCAGACGCGGCACGGAGTCCAGCAGCCCCTCGGTATAGGGATGGCGCGGATCGGCAAACAGTTCATCAACCCCCGCCATTTCCATTTCCTGGCCTGCATACATCACCAGGATGCGGTCGCACAGACCGGCCACCACGCCCAGGTCGTGGGTGATAAGCAGAATCGCGGTCGACGACTGGGTCGACAGCTCACCCATCAATGAGTTGATCTGCGACTGCACGGTCACATCGAGCGCGGTGGTGGGCTCGTCGGCAATCAGCAGGTCCGGCTGACACAGCAGGCCCATGGCGATCATCACGCGCTGGCACATGCCGCCGGACAATTCATGCGGATACTGTTTCATGCGCTGTTCGGGGTCGCTCAGCCGCACCTGGCGCAGCATCTCGATGGCCCGCTGTTTCGCCTCGCGCCGTTTGAGGTTGCGATGATGCGTCAGCACCTCGACAAGCTGCTCGCCAATGGTCATGTAGGGATTGAGCGAGGTCACCGGGTCCTGGAAGATCATCGAGATCTTCGAGCCTCGCACACGGGTCAGCTCCGACAGCGACATGCCCAGCAACTCCTGGCCGCGAAACTTCACCGAGCCGGAGGCCTGACCGTTCTCGGCCAAAAGCCCCATCAACGCCAGTGCCGTCTGCGTCTTGCCCGAACCCGACTCGCCCACCAGCCCCAGCGTCTCGCCGGGTTCCAGGTCGAAGCTGATGCCGTTGACGGCATGCACCACGCCTTCTGGGGTATCGAAGGAGACGGTGAGATCACGGACTTCAAGCAGGGCCATCAGGGGCGGTGAAAGGTAAAAGGTGAAAGGTAAAAGGAAAAGGCCTCAAGTGCCAGCGCATGGCACTCGATGCTCTCCCATCCGGCGGCGATTCTCCAGCCATGGCAAAATCGCCCGTTTCTCAACCTAACAGACATCTTTCCTCCTTTCACCTTTTACCGCCTCTACAACCTGTCCTTCGGATCCAGCGCATCACGCAATCCGTCGCCGAGGAAATTGAATGCAAACAGCGTCAATGCCAGGAAACCGGCCGGGAACATCAGCGACCACGGCGCCGTTTCCAGTTCCTGCGCGCCTTCGTTGACCAACGCACCCCAGGACGTCAGCGGCTCCTGCACACCCAGGCCGAGAAAACTCAGGAAGCTCTCGATCAGTATGACCTGGGGAATGGTCAGGGTGACATAGACGATGACCACGCCGAGCAGGTTGGGAATGATGTGGCGTCGGATGATCTGCGCCTCGGTGGCACCGCAGGCGCGGGCGGCCTCGACGAAATCCTTGTTCTTGAGGCTGAGCGTCTGGCCGCGCACGATGCGCGCCATATCCAGCCAGTTGATGGCACCAATGGCCAGAAAGATCAGAAAGATGTTGCGCCCGAAGATCACCATCAGCAGGATGACGAAGAACATGAACGGCATGGCGTAGACCGCGTCGACAAAACGCATCATGACATTGTCGGCCCGCCCGCCCAGGTAACCGGCAACGGCACCGTAGGTCACGCCAATGACCAGCGAGACCAGCGTGGCCAGCAAACCGACCAGCAGCGAAATCCGGCCACCAATCATGGTGCGTGCAAAGAGGTCGCGACCGATGGCGTCGGTGCCGAAGGGATGGCCGGTCTCGAGCGAGGGCGGGATGGATCCGTGGTCCCAGTCGGGAATTTCGTGATCCCAGGGGCTGAGCAGGGGGCCGATGAGCACCAGTGCGATCATGAAAACCAGAACCACCAGCCCGGCGACCGCCGCGCGATTCTTCAGCAGCCGGTGCCAGGCATCAACGTAGAGGGACCGGCCGCGAATGTCACGCCGGTCCAGCGCCTGCTCGAAGGCGTCGCGTGTGGCTTCGTTCATGTGCCGACCTCGCCATCATCGTAGCGAATGCGCGGATCGAGCCAGGCATAGAGCAGGTCGACCACGAAATTGAACAGGATGATCAGCATGCCGTAAAGAATGACCACTCCCATGACCAGTGTGTAGTCACGATTGAGCGCACCCTGGACAAAATAGGTGCCGATACCGGGGATGGTGAAGATGCGCTCGACCACCACCGACCCGGTCATGATGGCCGCTGCCGCCGGACCGAGGTAGGAGATCACCGGCAGCAGGGCCGGCTTGAGGGCATGGCGCAGGATGACTTCCTTTTCCGGCATGCCCTTGGCACGGACCGTGCGGATATAGCTGGAGTGCAGTACCTCGATCATCGAGGCGCGGGTAATGCGGGCGATGTAGGCGATCATGGGCAGGGCCAGGGTCAGTACCGGCAACAGCATGCGTGTTGGTGTGTACTCCCACCCGCCGGCCGGCAACCAGCCCAGGGTGATGGCGAACAGAAGAATCAGCAGTGGCGCCATCACGAAATTGGGGATGGAAATGCCGATCATGGCCAGACTCATGACCGTGTAGTCGGCCGGCCGATTCTGTCTCAGGGCGGCCCAGGCTCCCACCATCACACCGACGACCAGTGCGATGGCAAGTGCCAGAATGCCGAGCGTGAACGAAACCGGGGCGCCTTGGATGATCAGATCATTGACCGTCCAGTCGCGGTAGTGAAACGACGGCCCGAAGTCCAGCCGGGCAATCTGCCACAGATAGCGACCGTACTGGAAGATGAGCGGTTCATCCAGGTGATACTTGGCGGCCAGGTTGGCCTCGATCTCGGCCGGCAGGGCACGCTCGGAGTCAAACGGGCCACCCGGCGCGATACGAATCAGGAAAAACGCCACGGTGATGAGCAGAAACAGCGTGGGGATGGCGGAAGCGAGCCGGCGCAGGGAGTATTTCAGCATGGGGAGCGCTCCGTTGGAGCGCGGTGAAAAGTGAAAGGTGAAAGGTGAAAGGACGATGTCCAGCTACCTTCCTTTTCCCTTTTACCTTTTACCTTTACCCTGTCCAGCACCCGATTCATTCCTCGTTCTCCCCGTCTTGTAAATCCCTCTCATCCTGACTCTTTACCAGGTACATGTAGCGGGTCAGGTGGTAGTCCATGATGTTTTCTTCCCAGCCTTTCAGGCGCGGGTCGATCAGGCGGCGTGTCATGTAGACGAACACCGGCATGACTACCTGGTCTTCGAGCAGCATGCGCTCGGCCTCAACCATGAGGTTGCGGCGACGCGCGGGGATGCGCTCGGAGGCAATGCGCTCAAGCAGCCGATCGTAACGGGGATTGGCATAGCCGGCGTCGTTGCGCCCATGGCCGGAATGGTAAAGCTCGAGGAAGGTGAAGGCATCCTGGTAGTCGCCGATCCAGCCGGCGCGAAACGCTTGGGTGACTCGCCGCTGCGCCCGGTTCTGGAGAAAGACCCGGAATTCCTCGTTGACCAGGCGGGTCTGCACGCCCAGCACCTGGCGCCACATCGCGGCGATGGCCACCGCGATCTTGCGGTGGTTTTCGGAGGTGTTGTAGCGCAGCTCCACGGTCAGGGGCTTGGATTCGGAGTAGCCGGCCTGTCGGTAGAGGCGGCGCGCTTCCTCCTCGCGCTCGGCCTGGGACCAGGTCGCATGATCCGGCTCGGGCGGTTCGTAGCCGGGCAGCCCGGACGGCACCAGGTTGAAGGTCGGCACTTCGCCGAAGCGCGTGACCCGTTCGGTGATGATTTCGCGGTCAATGGCCAGGTTCAGCGCCTGCCTGAGGGCGAGATTGTCTTCGAACGGCTCGCGGGTGAGGTTGAAGGAAAAGTAATAGGTGCCGAACCATGGAGTGACCATCAGCGCCTGGTCCATGTTCTGCCGCAGCCAGCGGAATTGGGCCGAGGGCAACTGGTAAGTCCAGTGCAGATCGCCGGCACGAAAACGGTTGAACTCGGTGTTCTCGTCCTCGAAGGGATAGAACACCACGCGCTCGATGATGACCTCGTCGGCGAGGCGAAAGTACGAATTGCGCTCCAGCACGATACGCGAGCGGACCTGCCAGTCGGTGAGCTCGTAGGCGCCGTTGGACACGAGATTTCCGGGCCGTACATGGGCCGAACCGTGATGCTCGACCGTCTCGCGGTGCACCGGATAGGTTGTCGGGTGAGTCAGCAGGCCAAGAAAATACGGCGTGGGATCTTCGAGACGAACCTGGAACACGGTCTCGCTGAGGGCGCTGACCCCGAGTTCCTCTGGCGGCAGGTCGCCGGCGAAGATGGCCTCGGCATTGACCACCGGTGCCAGCATGCGCCCGTAGGCCGCGCCGGTTTCGGGATTGACCACCCGCTGCCACGACCAGACGAAATCGTGGGCCGTAACCGGTTCGCCATTCGACCAGTGGGCATCGGGGTCGAGGTAGAAGGTATAGGTCATGCCGTCGCGGCTGATGTCCCAGTGCATGGCGGCACCCGGAACGATCCGGCCGTCCGGTGCCGTGCTCGTGAGCCCCTCGAACAGATCTCTGAGAATATTGGCCGTGGGCACGCCTTCGGCAAGGTGAGGATCGAGCGTCTGCGGCTCCTCGCCATTGCCACGGTAAAGGACCTGCTCATCGGCCAGTATTTCGGGAAGCGGCCGTCCATCCTCGTCATGAGCCACCTCGACCGGAACCGGCAGGCGCGCACTGCCCGGCGTGACTTCGTCAGACCCCGGCGCGCCGCAGGCCATCAGCAGGACTGAGATCAGAACCGTCAGGCCGGTACGCATCGTGGCAGAAACCGCGGCAGTGAACACATCTTCGTCATGGGCATTTGAGTCAGGGACCTGGCCGGCCGGGTCCGGAACGGCAGAGACTGGACTCCATGGTAATACATGGCCATGGCACAGCGCTTGTTTGCTGCCGGGTTGGCAAAACGGCGATAATCGCGATTCGCTTTATCGAGCCAAAGACCTTGAACCCGGACACGATACTGACCGACAAGCAGCAACTGACCGCCTGGCTGGAATCCGGATGTCGCCCGCGAGAGGAATGGCGTATCGGCACCGAACACGAAAAGTTCGGATTCTGCACCGAGAACCTGACCCCTCTGCCCTATGCCGGCCGACGCGGCATTCGCGCCATGCTCGAAGGCATGGCCGAACAGTTCGGCTGGCAGCCGGTGCTGGAAGACGGACTGCCGGTGGCGCTGAAAAAGGACGCTTGTTCCATCACGCTTGAACCGGGTGGCCAACTGGAGCTGTCGGGCGGTCTGCTCGACAATCTCCATCAGACCTGCAGCGAAGTCAATACCCATCTGGCCGAGGTTCGCTCCGTGGCCGAACCGCTCGGTATCGGCTTTCTCGGCATGGGTTTTCATCCCAGCGCGCGGCGGGAGGACATCGAGTGGATGCCCAAGGCCCGCTACGTGATCATGCGCAATTACATGCCCCGGGTCGGCACGCTGGGGCACGACATGATGAAGCGCACCTGCACGGTACAGGTCAATCTCGATTTTTCCAGCGAAACCGACATGGTCGACAAGTTCCGGGCCTCGCTGGCCCTGCAGCCAGTGGCCACTGCACTGTTCGCCAACTCTCCATTCGTCGAGGGAAAGCCCTGCGGCTTCCTGAGTTATCGCAGCCAGGTCTGGACCGATACCGACCCGGACCGCACCGGCATGCTGCCCTGGGTATTCGATTCGGGCATGGGATTCGAGCGCTATGTCGACTGGATGCTGGATGTGCCGATGTATTTCGTGCGCCGCGGCGATCGCTACATTGACGCGGCCGGCCAGTCCTTTCGCGACTTTCTGGCCGGGCGGCTGCCGGCCCTGCCGGGCGAGCAACCGCGCCTGTCGGACTGGGAAGACCATCTGACCACGGCCTTTCCCGAAGTGCGCCTAAAGCGCTTCCTGGAAATGCGTGGCGCCGATGGCGGCCCCTGGCGCCGGCTATGCGCCCTGCCGGCATTCTGGGTGGGACTGCTCTACGACGATGCCAGTCTGGCCGGCTGCCTGGAACTGACCCGGCACTGGTCGAACGAGCAGCGCCAGGCCCTGCGAGATGACGTGGCACGGGTTGGCCTGAACGCCCGCATCGACGGCCGCACGGTCCGGGAACTGGCCGCCGAGTTACTGGAACTGGCCAGCCAGGGCCTGGCAAGACGCGCCCGCTTCAATGCCGGAGGCGACCACGAAGGCGGATACCTGACACCACTGCAGGACATCGTGGAACGAGGCACCACACCCGCCGAAGTCAAGCTGGAACGCTTCGAAAACGAATGGAACGGAGACCTGGCGGGCCTGTTTCGGAAGTATGCGTACTAGCACGGCGCTGGCGCGCCGTGCGGGGAGACGGGAGACGGGAGACGGGAGACGGAAGACGGGAGACGGAAGACGGAAGACGGAGGACGGGAGACGTAAGACGGAAGACGGAAGACGGAGGACGGAGGACGGAGGACGGGAGACGGAACAGACTCCACGAACCACCCCCCTAACACTTAACACTTGACACCCCACCACCACCAAAGCCCCCCAACTCCAACCTCCCCCCACAACAAACCGCAAGCCCCCTCTTCACACTTCACACTTCACACTCCACCCTTCACACTTCTTCTACCCATTCCCCCGGCTGCAACTTCCCCAGCTCGTAGTCGCCGACGCGGGTCCGCACCAGGCGCAGCGTGGGCAGGCCGACGGCGGCGGTCATGCGGCGGACCTGACGGTTGCGGCCTTCGGTGATGGTGATTCTCAGCCAGGCTGTCGGGCGGCCCTTGCGGGGATTGACCGGGGGTTTGCGTGGCCACAGCCAGCCGGGTGAACGCGCCAGCAATTCGACCTTGGCCGGGCGGGTTGGTCCGTCCTTCAGACTCAGTCCGCGGTTCAGTCTGTCGATGGCGTTGACGGCCGGGCGGCCTTCGACCTGGACCAGGTAGGTCTTGGGCGTGCAACTGACCGGATCGGTCAGCGCGGCCTTCAAACGACCGTTGTCGGTCAGCACCATCAGGCCTTCGCTGTCAAAATCCAGGCGGCCGGCCGCGTACACTCCGGGGCGGTCGATAAAGTCGGCCAGGGTGGCACGGCCTTCGGGGTCGGTGAACTGCGACAAGACCCGGAAGGGCTTGTTGAACAGCAGCGTGGTCAAACCTCACTGGCCTCAGTAGGGCAGCTTCAGTTCTGAGTCCACCGCCAGCAGGCGGTCGCGGAACTCTGACTTGATGCGATTGAGTGCATCGGGTTCGCCGGCGCCGAAATACAGCATGGTTTCATTGGCGTCATGACAGACCCGCAGCAGGGCCCAGCGATCCGCGAAATCCACCCGCAAACCATCAATGGTAGTGATTTGCGCATCATCGAACTGCCCGGGCTGTTTCAGGGCCGCAATCAGTTCATCGCCTTTAGCTGCATCGACACCCAGCTTCAGGGCGCCGGTGGTGCGCGACTCCGGCAGCTCCTCGACCAGCTCGGCCATCCCCCGGGATTGCGCGGTCAGCAATTCCAGCAACCTCACGGCCGCACAGATCGCATCCCCGAAGGGATACCAGCGCCGCGCCAGGATGAACTGCCCGTCCATGTCGCCGCCGAGAACTGCATCATGTTCAACCACGCTGCGTGCCACCGGCCCGCCACCGGCCGGTGCAAAACCGGGCTTGCCACCGCGGTCACTCACCAGCTCCGGCAATTGAGCACAGCTGCGAACGTCGACGACGATGCTGGCACCCGAGGTTTGCTCGAGCAGGTGAGCGGCGAACAGCATCATTAACCGGTCCGGGGCAATAGGCTCGCCGGCATCGGAAATGACGGCCAGGCGGTCGCCATCGCCATCGAAGGCAAATCCGATATCCGCCTGGAAGTTGCGCACGCACAGGCGCAGATCCTCGATGCATTCCGGATCGGACGGGTCGGGCCGGTGGTTGGGGAAAGAACCATCGACATCGCAATAGAGCGGAATGAGATCGAGCTCCAGGGCATCGAACAGGGCCGGCACGATGCTGGCGGGAATGCCATTGCCGCAATCGACCACCACCTTGAGCTTGCGCTTCAAGTTCACGGTGTCGGCCAGGGCGGTTGCATAGGAACGAGCGGCATTTTCCTGCAGGTAACCGCCGCTGCCCTCGGCAAAACGCTGCTGCGCAGCAATCTCGCCGATGGCCAGCAGATTCTGACGTTGCAGCATCTGGCCGCCGAGCATCACCTGAAAGCCGTTGTACTCGGGTGCATGATGGGATGCGCTGACCATGACCCCGCAGCCATTGGCCATTTCGCAGGCGGTATACCACAAGGCCGGCGAGGGCACCGCGCCGGCCTCGATCACGTCAACACCGGTATTGCGCAGACCACGGATCAGGGCGGACATGATCACCGGACCGCTGAGGCGACCGTCGCGGCCCACCGCCACGGTCTGAAATCCCTGCTCTCGGGCGTACGTGCCTATGGCCTGGCCCAGGGAGGCGGCCAGCTCGGCGTCCAGTTCGCGATCCACGACGCCGATGATGCGGTCGCGCCAGAACCTTTCCGGCGGCAATCGCTCGTGGCCCTGCAATGCCGACGGGATATCGGCCGGCTCGACATCGGAGACGCCATCGACAGCAGCACCCGAATCGGGGGTCGGTTCGGGTCGGGACGCTGGAGCGGACCTGGGCTCGGGCTCGGGCTCGGGTTCTGGTTCTGGTTCTAGTTCGGGTCGCGGGCGGGCCGGAGGTTCTGGCACCGCTTCAGGCCTGGACTCCGGTGCGGGCATCCGGTCATCGCCCGGGGTACTGCCGCCACGAGCCAGGTTGGACAGCTCTTCGGACCCCAGCACTTCCTCCTGCCGCCGACTTTCGGGATCCGGTTGCGTAGCAGGTGCATCTGCGGCCGGCGGCGGTGTTGTAGACGATAACGAATCGTCAGTATTGAAATCCAGGCCGGGGTCAACGTCCTTGCCGTCAGCCGAGGCGCCGGGCGGCTTGCTGCCTTCCTCCTCGATGTTGGCCAGAATATCGTCAAGATCGGGCACATCCAGATCCAGGCCCTCGTCAACCGTGGGAGCGGATTCCGCGGGTTCGGCGGGTTCGGCGGGTTCAACAGATTCAGTAGTCTGCCCAGGGGTTTCTCCAAACGGCAGGGAAGAGTCGTCGCCACCTTGGTCAAGCATCCAGTCGGGCAGATCGGGCTTTTCATCGGCTGCTGGCGGTGGCTGTGGCTTGTCAGCGGCTTTCTCGGGCGCGGCCTTGGCGGCTGTGGCACGCGCGGGAGTGGACTGTTCGGCACGCGCCGGGGCCTGTGGCGTCGCGGCTACGGGACGGCGGCCCAGCTTGCCCAGGTGAATCAGGGCGCCACCGACAAGCACAAGAATGCCCAGCGCCAGTACCACGGCTGACTGCGCAGCCGAGAGAATCCCAGGCTGCCCGATCACCCCCCATTCGACTGCCAGCGCACTGCCGGCAACCGACTCACTGCCCAATGCTTCGGGCAAGCCACTGGCGGTGGGCAGGGCGCGAATCACGCGCGAGTCCTGTACCAGCCGGACCCAGGTATTGCCTTCAGGTGCCTGCAAGTGGCGCCGCACCGGATCGGCATGCAGGCGCAACAGCATCACGCCGGTGACTTCGTCATCGCCATCGACAACCGCCTCGGTAAAGGCGAAATGCTCAACGCCTTCGGCCGGATCCCGGTGACGCACACGGCCCGAACCGGACCGGCGCGCTTCCACCAGCATCTGCACGGCGGTGAAATCTGGCTCGGGATAGGTGCCGACTTCAATCTCCTCGGCTCGGGGCGGATAGACCCGAAGGTCGAGAATGCCGATCACGCCAAGGGCCTCCAGGGCCGCGGTCACATCGCCGGTCTGCTGCGGGTTATCGGCCGGCACCTGCCGGGCGGCGGACTGAACCGATCCATCGCGCAATTTGTCCTTGAAATCGGCCAACGTTGCGGCCACCGACTCGGCGCTGGCCTGCGCGGCCACTCGGGCCGGACCGCCGTCCTCGGAGACCAGCATCGGCTGCAGAATGGCGCCTGCACCCGCCAGCACGACCAGCACCCCGATGACGAGCAGGATCCTTCCAATGGCAGGTTGGCTGTTGGCGTCACTGGCCTGGTTCTGGCCCTTCCTTGCTCCGGTTGACTGGCTCATTGCGTCCCCGTATGTCCAATGCCGCCTTCGGCCCGCTCGCTTCTGTCGAAGGAATCGACCAGGTTTAGCTGGACCTGGACTACGGGCACCACCACGAGCTGGCAGATGCGCTGGCCCGGTTCGATGGTGATGGTCGTGTTCGATCGGTTCCAGCAGGAGATTTTGACCTCGCCCTGGTAGTCGCTGTCGATCAGCCCGACCAGGTTGCCGAGCACCAGCCCCTGCTTGTGGCCCAGCCCCGAGCGAGGCAGCAATACGGCGGCCAATGTCGGATCGTCAAGATGGATGGCCAGGCCAGAAGGCAGCAGGTGGGTCTCCCCCGGCTTCAGCTCCAGCGGTTCATCCAGGCAGGCACGGAGGTCCATCCCGGCCGACCCGCTGGTCGCGTACTCCGGCAGCGGCCAGTCGCGGCCCATGCGGGGATCGAGAATTCTGACTTTGAGGTCCCTCATGTCTCGCTATCTTTCCCTTGCTTTCATTTCGCCGGCAATGATATCGACCAGCTCGCGCGCCAGTTGACACTTCGAGCGCGGACCCAGCGACCAGTGACGGTGGGCCGAGAACACCTCCAGAGCATTGTCCTCGCGATCAAAGCCCAGCTCGTGCCCTACCCGGTTGGCCGCAATCAGATCGGCACCCTTGGCACTGAGCTTCGAGCGGGCCGATGTTTCCAGGTCACGCGTTTCGGCGGCAAATCCGACCACGAACGGTCGTGTCTGTCGATGTCCCACAGTGGCGAGGATATCCGGATTCTCGACCAGATGCATGGTGACCGGCTCACCGGATTTCTTGAGCTTGTCGGTTGCCTCGTGTTCGGGCCGGTAGTCGGCCACCGCGGCCACGGCCACGAAACCATCGGCAGCATCGATGCATCGATTCACCGCTTCGAGCATCTCGCGGGCAGTGACCACATCCACACGCTGCACCCCGGGCGGCGTGGGCAGATTCACCGGGCCGGCTACCAGGTCCACGGTGGCTCCGGCTTCGACCAGCATCCGGGCCACGGCAAAACCCATGCGTCCCGACGAGCGGTTGCCCAGAAAACGAACCGGATCCAGCGGCTCATGGGTGGGACCGGCGGTCACCACGAAGCGTTTGCCGACAAGCGGCCGGGAGCGCTCGCTGGCGCCCGCCATTGCAGAAACGATCACATCGGGCTCCTGCATCCGGCCGGCTCCGTGCTCACCACAGGCCTGCTCGCCACGGTCCGGTCCGAGCAGGCGGGCGCCGCCGCGCACCAGTTGGTCCACATTGGCGCGCACCGGTTCGGCATCCCACATCAGGCGATTCATTGCCGGGGCCACCCAGAGCCGCGCCTGACTGGCCAGCACGAGCGTGCTCAGCAGGTCGTCAGCGAAGCCATGGGCGAGCTTCGCTACAACCTGCGCGGTGGCCGGGGCGATGACGATATCCTCGGCCCAGCGCGCTAGTTCGATATGGCCCATGCCGGCCTCGGCTTCCGGATCCAGCAAGTGGGTGCGTACCCGATGACCGCTGACCGCCTGCAGGGTCAACGGAGTGATAAAAGCCTCCGCACCGGCGGTCATGACCACACGCACCTCGGCGCCGGCATCGCGCAGGCGGCGAACCAGTTCCGGCGACTTGTAGGCGGCGATACCGCCGCTGATTCCCAGCAGAATCCTTCTACCCGTCAGTGTCATGGCCGCATTGCTCCGATCAAGTCGATTTCCTACACCCGGACGGGGAAACTCTCCAATGCCCCCGCATCCCTGCGCATCACAGAATAACGCCTCGATCCCCACCAGGTGAATCTTTCGATGAGAATTGCCGACTGGCCGCAGGCCGAACGCCCCAGGGAACGGTTGCTGGCAAGAGGGCCAGGCCAGCTCAGCGACGCCGAGTTACTCGCCATTCTCCTGCGCACGGGGGCGCGTGGGCGTTCGGCGCTGGACCTGGCCCGACTGCTGATCAACCGGCACGGCGGACTGCGCGAGTTGCTCGATGCCGACCATGACAGCTTCTGCCGAATGCCGGGCCTGGGCCCGGCGAAATATGCCCAGGTGCAGGCCGCACTTGAGCTGGCTCGCCGGCACCTGCGAGAATCGATCTGCCGCGGCCAGCCGCTGACCAGCCCGCAGGCGACCCGAACCTACCTTCGCGCGGCGCTTCGCGACCGCCCGCACGAAGTCTTCTGCGCCCTGCACCTCGACACCCGCCACCGGGTCATCGCCTTCGACGAACTGTTCACCGGCACCATCGATTCGGCCCATGTGCACCCGCGCGTGGTGGTCGAAAAAGCCCTGACCCGACGCGCCGCGGCACTGATCGTCGCGCACAACCATCCCTCGGGCGTGGCCGAGCCCAGCCAGGCCGACCTCGCCATCACCCGCCGCCTGCGCGACGCCCTGGCGCTGGTCGACATTCGGCTGTTGGATCATTTTATTGTGGGGGATGCGGAGGTGGTGAGTCTTGCGGAGAGGGGGCTGGTGTGAGGCGCCTGCGGCGCCGGTGAAAGGAAAAAGGTAAGAGGTTAAAGGTGAAAGGAAAAAGGGATAGGGGGAGGAGGCTTGGGACTTATGAGGAGCGAGCATCGGCGGCAACCGAATCATCTAAGGCTGACGGTTTGGAAAGAAGGCGTGAGCCTCGCGGCTGACATCTGTAGGCTGACACGACACTTTCCTCGCCAGGTGCAGTTTGGTCTGGGTCTGCAAATGCAGCGATCGGCTATCAGCGTACCGAGCAATATTGCCGAGGGCGCTGCCCGGGGGTCCGAAAAAGAGCTTCTCCGGTTTCTGAAGATCTCGAGAGGATCGCTGATGGAGCTTGACACTCAGATCAGAATCGCCAGTGAGATTGAACTGTTCGACCAGCCAGAAACACTGTTGGAGCGAATCCGAGTTCAGAACGCCAAGCTAAACGCACTGATCCAGACCCAGAAAGCAAAACTCCTTTAACCTTTCACCTCTTACAAAAACGCCGGGGAACCCCCGGCGCTCTCACAATCCAGCAGTAGCGACCGAGGCCACCCCTACTTGATCTTCGCTTCCTTGTACATCACATGCTTGCGCACCACCGGGTCGTACTTCTTCATTTCCAGCTTGTGCGGGGTATTCTTCTTGTTCTTGTCGGTGGTGTAGAAGTGGCCGGTGCCGGCACTGGACACCATGCGAATCTTGTCACGAGCGCTGTTGGACATGATGCTTCTCCTTAAATCCGTTCGCCACGGGCACGCAGGTCGGTGAGCACCTGATCAATGCCATTCTTGTCGATGATGCGCAGTCCCTTGGTGGACACGCGCAGCTTCACCCAGCGATTCTCGCTCTCAACCCAGAAGCGGTGGCTGTGCAGATTGGGCAGCGAGCGCTTCTTGGTCTTGTTGTTGGCGTGGGACACGTTATTTCCGACCAGCGGGCGTTTGCCGGTCACCTGACAGACTCGGGACATGACTGCTTTCCTGGATAAATCGAATCGAGCGCGCCTTTATACCCCAAAGCGCCGGAAAGTGCAAGTTTCGGCTTGTTTCCCGGATACAGAAAGCGGATATGCTGTGCTATATTCGCGGACTTGCGCAGAATCTTCTATTTCGGAGGAACGTCACGATGAATCGCAAGCTCGCGAAGCTCGCACTGGCCGCCCTGCTGGGCACGGCCCTGCTGCCATTGCTGTCATTCAGCGCCCACGCCGAAATCATCTCCACCCAGGAGGCTGCGGCCATCGAGTCCGGGCAGTCTCTGGCCAGTGTCGAGGCATGGCTGGCACGCGATGACGTACAGTCCGAACTGGCTTCCCTGGGTGTGGATCCGGAGCTTGCCCGGCTACGCGCCGAAGCACTGAGCCCGGAAGAACTTGAGGAACTTGCCGGTCGCATTGATGAGCTCCCGGCCGGTGCCGGTGCCATCGAGGTGCTGGGAATTACTTTCCTGGTGCTGATCGTGCTTGAACTGGTTGGCGTCATCAATATCTTCAATCGCTGAGATTCGGCTGTTCGCGGGCCAGGTGGCGGGCCGCCGCGGGCGGCTCGTGTTCGCGCTGCTGCTTCCGGCCATTCTGATCGGCTGTGCCCACCTGAACCTGGCCGAGGAAACCGGAGCGCTACCGCCTTCCACTCACCTGGCCGACGTACCCTTTTATCCCCAGACCGAGTTCCACTGCGGGCCGGCCGCACTGGCCACCATGCTGGCGCACCAAGGGGTTGCCGTGGACTACGAGGAACTGGTCGAGCGGGTTTATCTGCCCGAGCGCCAGGGCAGCCTGCAGGCGGAACTGACCGCCACGGCCCGATCGCTGGGGCGAATCCCCTACCGCCTCGAAGCCAATATCGGAGCGGTCCTGGCCGAGCTGGCCGCAGGGCGGCCCGTGCTAGTGCTGGAAAACCACGGTCTGAGTCGTTATCCGTACTGGCACTATGCCGTGGTCATCGGCTACGACCAGACCAGCAACCGCTTGTTGCTGCGTTCAGGCAACGAACGTGAACTCAGCATTCGCGCAGGTGCCTGGTTCCGTCAGTGGGATCGGGCCGGGCGCTGGGCGGTGGTGCTGGTCGAGCCGGGTCAATGGCCCGCCGATGCCGACCGTGAGCGATGGCTGAATGCGGCAGTGGACTTTGAGGCAGTCGCCGAGGACGATGCTGCACTGGCCGTCTGGGAGCAGACCCTGGAGCGCTGGCCCGACGCGGCCCTGGCCTGGCTGGGGCTGGGCAACGTGCAGTTTCGTCGCGGCCGGCTCGAGGCCGCGGTCGATGCCTACCAGCGGCTGCTCGAGATCCACCCGGATCATGCCAGCGGGCGTTACAACCTGGCCGTGGCGTTGCAGCGCAACGGTCGCCCCTGCCAGGCACGGTCCGAACTCAAAGCCCTTCGGGCCGATGCCACGCTCGGCCAGCGGGTCACCCGCAGAATCCGCCAACTCGACAACGAATGTCAGCATAACGTGAAGTGATTTGAATTCGCGGGCATCGGGTGTTACCCAGTGTATGAGTCTGTATCGACCGGAGGCACCCTTGGTACGAATTGCAACCGCACTCGGCCTGCTGCTTGCACTGGGCGGCCTTTCGATCGCATGCAACACGACTGCAGGCGGAACCGAAGAGGCCTCGAGCCGGCTGCTGGCCGAGGCCGGCCAGCCCATCTCGCTCGGGATGAGCGGCTCCTGGTTCTATCCCGAAACACCCGGCCAGGGGTTTCTGATCGACGTGGTTCCGGCGTTCCAGCCCCCGGCCCTGGTCGGTTACTGGTTTACCTACTCCCGGGATTCGGGAGAGCAGCGCTGGTTCCTGGCCGATGGGCGCTATACCCGGGGCAGTCCGGCGGTGTTGCTCGACGTCTACAAGCATTCGGGCGGACGCTTCGACCACCACGCCCCCGAACCCGATCAGCACCAGATCGGAGATGCGGTGTTGCAGTTTCACGATTGCCATCACGCGACCTTGCACTACGCGCTGCAGCTCGATGGCGACGACGAGATCAGCGAGGGGGTCATTCCACTCGAGCGGCTCTCGCCCGATGCACTGTGTGCCGAGACCGAGGTGGATGCGACCTTCCGGCGCGCACTCTCGGTCAGCCCCTTCGCGCCCATGATGCTGGACGCCGGCATCGTTTTCGAAGACGAGCAGGGCCAGCTTGCTGAAACCCTGGAAGAGCTGCAGGCACTGTTTGTCGAGCACGGCGCCAACGAGGTGTTCGCGCGCGCCGCGACCCGACGCCAGTCCTCGGAGGACGGCGTTGACCGTTCCAAGCAGGCCGTAAAGCAACGCGCACAAGTCGCCGAGGCACTGAACCTGCCGCTCAACGTCGAGCTTGGTCTGTACCGCAGCTACGGCGACGTGCTGTGCCAGACGCCGCCGGACTTCTCCGACTATCCGGAGATCGAGTCGGACACCCCCTGGCATGAGCTCGATATCGACAGCATGACCGACAAGCTGGGGCGCTACGCGGAACTGGCGGCAGAGGACATTCTGGCCACCGGCGCGGAGGTCTCGATCTGGAATCTTGGCAACGAGGTCGATTTCGGCACCGCCGGCGTGGCGCCGCAGCCGGCACCCGGTGCCTGCGACGGTGATGAAGGCGAGTCCGGCTGGTACCGGGCGCCCGACGGGGTGGACCCGGAGATCGGTCGCCAGAGCGTGGGCGAGCTCATGGCGGGGATGAGCGAGACGGAGCGAATCGGTTGGCTGGAGAATCACGTCTGGCCGCATACCGCCCGGCTGCTTGCCGCCGCGGCCACCGGCGTGCGCCGCGTTGATCCATACGCGCGCTTTGCCACCCATATCTCGACCTCCCACTCCGAGCAGTTTGCCGTGGCCTTTTATCAATCTCTCGACGAGCATGGATTTCGGCCCGATGAGCTCGGCCTGTCGCTGTATCCTTCGGCGCACGAACAGTCCGACGATCGCTTTGATACCTTCACTGCAACCGTGGAGCGGCTTCAGAGTGAATTCGAGCAGCCGGTGTTCATCGCAGAGTATGCCTATCCGGCCACGGCACCGACCGACGGCCCGTTCCAGGCATGGCATCACCATATCGAAGGCTACCCGATCAGCCCCGAGGGTCAGGCACGCCTGCTACGCGACCTGGTCCGCTGGGCCGGCGCGCACGAGCTGGCCGGCATTCGCCTGTGGGCGCCCGACCTGGTGACCGCCGGATGGGAATCCTTCGCCCTGTTCGAAGTCGACGGCAATCAACGGGCCAAGGCCCGGCCGGCGCTGCGCGCCCTGCTCGACGGCCTGGCCAGACCGGACCCGGAGGCCCTCAAGCGCGGCACCGGCGACTGAATACTCGGGGAACCTCAGCCAATCGACAGATCGATGGCCAGCAATGTGATGAAGCCGATAAGCACACCGGCGGTGGCGCGGGTCTGGTAGCCGTGCTTGTGTGAGCCCGGAATGATTTCGTGGCTGATGACAAACAGCATCGCACCACCGGCAAAGGCCATGCCCCAGGGCAGCATGGCCTGCGAAAGACTCACCGCGGCCGCCCCGATGAGCCCGCCGACCGGCTGAACCAGGCCGGTGAGCAACGCCATGCCGAATGCCGGCCACTTTCCATAGCCCAGCGACATCATGGCCACGGCCACGATCAGGCCCTCGGGCATGTTCTGCAGGCCGATGGCGATGGCCAGGGTAATGCCATCGCGCACATCGCCGCCGAAACCCACGCCCACGGCCAGTCCTTCGGGCAGGTTGTGCAGGGCAATGGCGAAAATGAACAGGTAGATGCCGCGTGCCCGGGTGGCATCGGCACCGTCGTCGAGTCCGATGCGAAAGCGTTCCTGGGGCACCAGGCGTTGAAGCACCAGGAACATTCCGCCACCGATGCCGACCCCGAGGATAAGCACGGCCAGCGCCATGCTGACCGAGCCGTACTGGGTCTCGGCCAGTTCCACGGCTGGCAGCACCAGCTCGAAGGCCGTCGCGGCCAGCATCACCCCGGCACCAAAACCCATCAGGGCATCCTCGGTTGCCTGGCTGATGCGCCTGAGCATGAAGATCGGCAGGGCGCCCACGGCGGTGAACATGCCGGCCACGAAACTGGCCAGAAAGCCGAGCTGAAAACTGCTCAGCCCGGCCAGCCAGGTACTCATCCGCGGCCAGGCCAGACCACTCAGGTAGACAATGCCGGCGAGCAGCGAGAGCAGTGCAAGGGCCGTGGCGAGCGACAGGGGCCGCTCGTCTGCTGGAATACGCTTGATCATCGGGCCGCGACGGATTGAATCAATTGGGTCAGCCGGTGGCAGATGCCACAAAGAATAAACCAGCCGGGGCCCGTCGTGGCACCGGCAGCATGTTGCATGAGTGCCCGACCGGCTCAGAATCAGTCAGCAACCGGGCAGCAGGCGATGGTATCGTTTACAGACCCCCACTACCTGCAGGAAGCCGGCCCGATGGATCGCGAAGAACTGATCGACGAACTGTTCGCTGAATTCGACACCAATCGCGACGGTGTGCTGTCACGCGGCGAGTTTGTCGACCTGGTCAAGTACCTGATCGGCGAACACGGCATTGGCGTGAGCGCGAAGATCTTCGACGAGTTCGACGCCAACCATGACGGCAGGATCTCGCGGGACGAGCTGCGCGAGCTCGTCATCCAGTACGCACTGTAGCTCCGCCCGGCACTCCCTTGAGTTGCGGCTTCGGGCTGGATTGGCCGGGTGTCAGTTGGGCCAGGGCCTGGTGCAGGTCGGCGCACAGGTCTTCAGCCGCTTCCAGCCCGACCGAAAGACGCAACAGCCCGTCGGTAATGCCCGCGCGCTGCCGCGCCTCCAGCGACATGGCGGCATGCGTCATGGTGGCCGGGTGGGCAATCAGGGTTTCCACGCCACCGAGCGATTCGGCCAGTGAGGGCAGTTGCAGCGCCTTCAGGAATCGCCGTACCGCGACTTCGCCACCGTCCAGCTCGAAGCTGACCATGGCACCGAATCCCCGTTGCTGGCGGCTGGCCAGCGCGTGACCCGGGTGACTGGTCAGACCGGGGTAGTACACCTGGCTGATGGCATCGTGCATCATCAGGACCTCGACCACCGCCGCCGTGTTTTCCTGATGCTGGCGCAGTCGTGGGCCAAGGGTCCGCAGGCCCCGCAGGGTCAGCCAGCTGTCAAACGGGCCGGCACTGATCCCCATGGTATTCGACCACCAGGCAATCTCCTCGCCCACGGATTCGTCGGCGGCAATGATGGCGCCGCCAACCACGTCGGAATGGCCGTTGATGTACTTGGTGGTTGAATGCACTACCAGGTCGGCGCCCAGGGCCAGTGGCTGCTGCAAAACCGGAGAGAGAAACGTGTTGTCAGCCACGACCAGGGCGCCGACGGCGTGCGCGGCCCGGGCAATGGCCCGAATGTCGTAGATACGCAGCAGGGGATTGGATGGCGTTTCCACCCAGACCAGGGCGGCACCGGCGGCCAGGGCCTGCTCGAAGGCATCAGTGTCGTTGTAATCGACCCACTCCAGTTCGAACAGCCCCTTGCGATGCCAGGCATCGAACAGGCGAAACGTGCCGCCGTAGCAGTCAACCGGCGCAATCAGGCGCTGCCCCGGCTTCAGCAATTGCAGCACCGTACTGATGGCACCCATGCCGGTGGCGGTCACGGTTGCCGCCGTACCGCCTTCCAGATCCCGCAGTGCGTGGCCGAGCTGGTCTCGGGTGGGGTTGCCCGAGCGGCTGTAGTCATAACGGCGCGGCTGGCCGTAATCGGCAAAGCTGTAGGTGCTCGACAGGTGAATGGGGGGCACGACGGCGCCGTGCTGCGTGTCACTTTCAATACCGGTGCGCACGGCCACGGTTTCGGGCTGATAAGCCTCGCGGGTCATTGGCTGGCTCCCTTCGCCACGAGCTGGCGAATCAAGGTATCGAAGAAGGGGGTTTCCTTAAGAAACGCATCGTGTCCGAAGTCCGACTGGATGACACGCAGGCTGCTGTCACACAGGGCACGATCAAGCTCTTCGAGCTGAGAGACCGGCACCAGTTCATCGGAATGCACCGCCACCAGGGTGACCGGACAGCGGATGGCGCCCGGGTCGACCTGGTGCAGGTCCAGCGATTCCGACAGGCACAGGTAGCGCTCGGCATCGAACTGGCCGATCAGGCGCCGGCCCTGGTGTTCGAAATAGCGGTCCAGGCGCTCCAGTACCCGCTGCGGACGCGGGTGGTCGAAACGCTCGGCAAACAGGCTGCCCGGACGATAAGTGGTCAATGCCAGTGAACGAGCCAGTTTGAGAGCACGCCGCTCATCGCCGGCATCAACGCCCATCTGGATGATCTCGCGCTGAATCATGCGTCGTGCCGTGGCCATCGGATGGGAGCTGTGTGCACCACTGATGGCCAGCAACGACTCCAGTCGTTCAGGATAACGGGCGGCCAGTGCCAGCCCGACCATGGCCCCGTAGGAGGCGCCGATACAGGTGGCCAGCCGGCGGATGCCGAGACTGTCCATGACCGCGATCAGGGCCTCGGCCTGCTGTGCGGTCGTGACCGGCGAGCCGTCAGGCCAGCGATGCCCCAGCCAGTCGATGGACAGAATCCGGCAGCGTTCGGGGTTGAGCGCACCCTCGGCACCATAGTGTTCCTTCCACCAGCGGTCGACATGCCGACTGGCACTGATTCCACCCATGGTCAGCACCACGGGTGCACCGGCCGGGCCTTCCAGGCGATACATGATGCGTACCGGCTTGTGCCGTCCCGGCGCCCAGGACATGTCGTGCCACAGCCCACCGGAGACGAACTGGCGGCTGGCGGGTGCGGAAGTCGGCCCGCAGGCGGCTTCGGCAAGGGTGGCGGTCTGGCTCATTTCCGTAACTCCCGATTGACTGCACGATTCAACGTTGCAAGCTCGATCAAGGAGTTCTTGCGGAAGATGCCGGGAGTGGGTGAGGTGTTGCGCCAGGCCGACTTGAAGGGAAATGAATCAGCATCGGTGGCGAAACACTCATCTCTCGGCATGCCCGTTTTCGGGCGTCCGCAGGAATTGGCACCTGGCGAAAATCGCTGGTTGCCCCGGCGTCAAAGGGCCTGTCCCTCAGCCGGTCTTGATGAGCTTGTTGGGCACGACAGTACCCAAACTTCGGTGAGTGGTCAAAGAAGAAATAGTTATATGGGCTGCTCGAGACGACCGGCAGACCGTTTCGCCGCTCATCAAACTTCCTCCGCCCGATTGAGCCGTTGACATCCTGGCGAAGCCGGGGCATATTGATGGACAGCGCCGATTTGAGCCAGCTTGCGGGCGCTTAACAAGTTCAGCTAAAGCGGTCGGCCTGCAGTCCGCCTTCCTCTTTATCCTGATCTTCCCGCAAGCGGCCCACCGGCCCGAAATTTAAAGCTTTGCGGGAATCCAGATGAAACTTCAGCAACTTCGATTCTTCATGGCCGTCATCGACAACGGCCTCAACATCACCCAGGCCGCCGAGGCGCTCTACACCTCGCAACCCGGCGTGAGCAAGCAGATCAGGCTGCTTGAAAGCGAACTGGGCATGCGCTTGTTCGTTCGTCAGGGCAAGCGTCTCGAGTCGCTCACACCGGCGGGCGAACGCGTGGCCGATCATGCCGCGCGGGTGCTCAAGGAAGTCGACGGCATCAAGGCACTGTCGAAGGAACTGCGTGGCGAAGACCGGGGTACGATTCGCCTGGCCACCACGCATACCCAGGCCCGCTACGTGTTGCCATCGGTCATTGATCGCTTCCGGCGCGATTTTCCCGATGTCGACTTTCATCTGCACCAGGGCACTTCCGAGCAGATCCTTCGCATGATGGACGAGCGCAAGGTCGATTTCGCACTGCTTTCCGGGCGCGCCCGCGAGTTCGGATCGCTGGTCTCCCTGCCTGTCTACCAGTGGGATCGCACGATCCTGGTGCCGCAGGATCATCCGCTTGCCGAGCGCGAAGCGCCACTGGACCTGGCCACGCTGGCCGATTACCCCCTGGTGACCTACGTCTATAGCGACCAGCCGGAGTCATCGATGATGAGCAGCTTTTCCCGGGAAGGACTGACCCCGCGGGTGGCTTTCACCGCACGCGATGCCGACATCATCAAGACATACGTGCGGCTCGGTCTGGGCGTGGGTGTACTGGCTTCGATGGCGGTCGAGGCCGGCACCGACGACGACCTGATCGCCCTTGATGCCGCCGGACTGTTTCCCCGGTTGACCACCTGGCTGGGCTTCCGTGAAGACTTGCTGCTGACCGACCTGCACATCAATTTCATTCGACAGCTGGCACCACATCTGCCCGAGCGCCTGTTTACCGCGCTGACCCGCGAAGGACCGGATGCCGATCTGGATGATCAGCTGCAAGACATCGAGCTGCCCCTGCGGGCCGGGCCGGGGCGTCGCCCGGAGCTTCGCGGCTGCTAAGCAACCCTGCGCGGGCGCTCAGCGATTGCTGGCCTGGCCTTCGGGCAGCTCATGCAGGCCGCATTCGCGCATCAGCCCGAAGAAGCGGGCTTCTTCGCGCGACTCGACCTGATCGAGCGAACGGGTGGTGTGCCAGTCGCCGATGCTGACATAGCCGCGCTCGCGCAGCGGGTGATAGGGCAGGTCGTGGCGCCGAAGGTAGTCATGGACCTGGCGATCGGTCCAGTCAGCCACCGGATGCACCTTGCAGCGTCCCCACTGCTGGTCGATCAGGGGCAGATCGTTGCGGCTGACCGACTGCACCCGGCGCAGCCCCGAGAACCAGCTGCCCACGCGCAGGTCATTGAGCGCACGCCGCATCGGTTCGACCTTGTTGTCGCGGTTGTAGGCGGCCAGTGCATCGCGTCCCTGTTCCCAGCGACGGCCGTGGCGAGCCTCCTGCCAGGCCGCCGAGAGACGGGGCCGGTAGACCTTGAGGTTGACCGGAAGGCGCTGACACAGCTCGTCGACAAAACGGTAGGTTTCGGGAAAGTGATAGCCGGTGTCGATGAACACCACCGGTGTACCCGGGGCCACTTCGCTCACCATGTGGAGCATCAGCGCGGCCTGAATGCCGAAACTCGACGACAACACATGACTGCCGGGCAGATGCTCGAAGCTCCAGGCAATGCGATCACGCGCTTCGAGACCGGCCAGCCGGTGCTCGGCATCTGCCAGGTCGATCGATATTGTGGCAATGGACTGTGCGGTGGACTTCATGATGCCTGCTCCCGATTAACTTCTTCCTGATTGACTTCCGATCCGTGCTCGACGGCCGCGACCTGTCCACTGCGGACCAGGAAATCGCCAAACCGCTCGCCGTCTTCACGATCGGCGGCATAGCGCTCGAACAGTGTGTCGATGGTGTCGAGAATCTCGGCTTCATCGGCGTTGTCCAGGTACAGGCGACTGAGACGTGAGCCATCGAACGCCGCTCCCAGGTACATGTTGTATCGGCCCGGTGCCCGGCCGACGAAGCCGATCTCGGCCAGGTAGGGGCGGGAGCAGCCGTTGGGGCAGCCGGACATGCGCACGGTGATGGGCTCGCCCTCGATGCCATGGCGCGCGGCCAGTTCCTCGATGCGCGTGAGCAGGTCGGGCAGGTAGCGCTCGGCCTCGGCCATGGCCAGGCCGCAGGTGGGCATGGCCACGCAGGCCATGGCATGCCGGCGAACCGCCGACGTGCCGGACTCGCCCAACCCGGCCGAGTCAAGCAGCAGGTCGACGGTGTCGCGGGCATTGGCCGGCACGCCGGCCACGACCAGATTCTGGTTGGGCGTCAGCCGGACATCGCTGGCATGGCGAGAGATGACTTCGCGCAGACCGGAGCGGTGGGCCGGCAGCAGTCTGCCGTTCTCGACAAAGACCGTGCGCTGCCAGCGTCCGTCACGCTGCTCGATCCAGCCGTAACGGTCGCCGTTGTGCTCGAAGTGCAGCTCACGGGCCGGTTCCAGGCGCACCCGTGCGCGCCATTCCAGCTCGCGTCTGAACCAGTCCAGGCCATGGCTTTCGATGGTGTACTTGAAACGTGCCCGCTTGCGATTTTCGCGTTCGCCGTGATCACGCTGAATGGTCACGACCGCCTCGGCCACGGCGAGCAGATCACGCGGCCTGATGAAACCGATGACATCGGCCAGGCGCGGGAAGGTTTCGGGCTCGCCATGCGAGCAGCCCAGTCCGCCGCCGACGCTGACGTTGAAACCGACCAGACGATCGTCCTCGGCCACGGCAATAAAGCCCAGGTCCTGGGAGTAGATGTCGACATCATTGACCGGCGGCACGGCAATGGCGGCCTTGAACTTGCGCGGCAGGAAGCTGCGCCCGTAAATCGGTTCCTCCTCGGGCGGCCGGTCGATATCGACCTTTTCGCCATCGACCCAGATCTCGCGCCAGGCCCGGCTGCGCGGCAGCAGGTGCTCGCTGAGCCGGCGCGCCCAGGCCAGCGCCTGGGCATGCACCGGCCCGGCTTCGGGCTGAACATGGCACATGACGTTGCGGTTCACGTCGCCGCAAGCGGCGATCGAATCGAGCAGTGCATCGTCGAGCCGCCGGATCAGGGTGCGCAGGTCCTCCTTGGCCACGCCATGAAACTGCACGGCCTGGCGGGTGGTAAGCCGGATCGTGCCGTTGGCCACGCTGTCGGCCAGCCCGTCCATGGCCGCCCACTGTTCGGGGGTGATATGACCGCCCGGAATGCGAACGCGCAGCATGAACTGGTAAAGCGGCTCCAGGCGCGCTTCACGGCGTTCCTGACGCAGGTCGCGGTCGTCCTGCTGATACAAACCATGGAACTTGGTCAGGATGGTGTCGGACTCGGCGATGCCGCCGGTCAGCGGGTCGTTGAGCGACTCGTGCAGCGTGCCGCGCAAACCGCGGCTTTCCAGCTTGATTTTCTCGACGTCGAGATCAGCCATCAATAGACATCCTTCTGGTAGCGGTGGTCGGCCTTCATGGCCGCCAGGTATTCCTCGGCCTGCTCTGCAGACCGGCCGGCCTGCTCGACAATCACGTCGACCAGGGCCTGGTGCACGTCGGCGGCCATGCCCTGGCCGCTGCCGCAGACGTAGACATGCGCGCCCTCTTCCAGCCAGGCGTACACCTCGCGGGCCTGTTCGCGCAGACGGTGCTGCACATAGACCTTCTCGGCCTGATCGCGCGAGAAGGCCACCGACAGGCGGCTGAGTGCGCCGTCGCGAAGGAAACGCTGCCATTCAAGCTGGTAGAGAAAATCGGTGCGCCGATGCTGCTCGCCGAAGAACAGCCAGCTTGAACCGGCAGCCGCCTGGGCTTGACGATGCTCGACAAAGGCGCGGAACGGCGCCACGCCGGTGCCCGGGCCGATCATGATGATGGGCCGATCGCCGTCGGACGGCAGTCGGAAGCGTTCGTTGGGTTCGATATAGATCGGCACGACATCGCCGGGTGCGGCCCGCTCCAGCAACTGCCCGGAGGCCACACCCAGGCGCCGGGCGAGATCGGCACCATGCTGTTCCAGCTTGACGGTCAGGCCGATCTCGTCTTCGACGGTCAGCGGGCTGGAGGCAATGGAGTACAGTCTCGGCGCCAGCCGGCGCAGGCTGCCGGCCAGGGTTTCGGCATCGACCCGCAAGGGATAGTCCTCGAGCACGTCGATGACTTGACGTTCGGCGACCCAGCGGGTGAGGGCATCGCGATCGTCAAGCAGGGCCTGCAGTTCACCGGCTTCGGTCAGCTCGGCCCAGCGCACCAGAAACGGGCGAACAACCTGGGTTAGCTCTGCATGCCGGCCCAGCCAACGGCCTAGGCTGATGCGCCGCCCGTCATGCTCGATCTCGGCACTGGCGTCGACACCGCAGGCCTCGACAATCCGTTCGACCAGTGCCGGATCATTCTCCGGCCACATGCCCAGCGAATCGCCCGGCTGCCAGACAATACCGCTGTCTTCCAGCGACAACTCAACATGCGCCACGCGCTTGTTGGAGGGAGTAACGGTCAGCGGCGAGACTTCCAGCAGCTCGGCTTCAAAGGGATTTCGCCGATCATGGGCCGCCGTGGCCGAGGCCGCCTGCGGGGCCGGGCGTCCAACGACTTGCAGGTGTGGCTCGGCCGCGGCAGAGCCCTGTTGCATCAGCGGCTCGACACGCTCGACGACCCGGTCGCGCCAGGGGTCTTCCTGGGTTTCAAAGTCCACATCGCAATCGACCCGGTCGAGCAGGCGTTCGCCGCCGAGTTCGGCCAGGCGCTCGTCGAGTTCTCGGCCGGTCTGGCAGAAGTCCGGATAGGAAGAATCACCCAGCGCGAAGACGGCGTAGCGGAGTTTGTCCAGCGATGGCGCGCGGTCGGAATGGATAAAGCGGCAGAAGGCTTCGGCGGTTTCCGGCGGATCGCCTTCGCCATGCGTGGCAACGACCAGGATCAGCAGCGAAGCCTTGCCAATCCGGCGGGGCTGCACCTCGTCCAGGCCGGCCAGGCTGACCTCCCAGCCGCGTTCGCGGGCGGTGTCGGCGAGGCGCCGGGCCACGCCGCGGGCATTGCCGGTTTCGGTGCCGTACCAGATCGTCAGGGTTTCGGCCGCGCCGGGCTCGGCGGCCGGCTGCGCCATCTGGTCGACCGCACCATGGGCCACCGACGATCCGGCGGCGGCCAGGCCGGCCATGTAGCCAGACGCCCAGAGCAACTGCTCGGAGGTCAGATTGTCGCGCAGGCGGTCGAGCTGTCGCTCGATTTCCTGTTGCTGGGCTGGAACCAGAGCCATGTTCGTGTCCTGACATGTCGAATCGAATCGGAGGTTGCAGCCTAAACAGTGGCCCTTTCGCTGGGAACGATTTGCTGGTTATACGCATATTCCCCTGCATCCGGACCGCCGGGACTTTCCCGACAGCAGCAAGGTCGGCCTGTCATCAGGCAACGGGACTCGATCAAACCCGGGTGGGCAGACACGGGCGGATATAACCAGAGCGCATGACGGGTTAGCAGCTAAGTATTTCCGCAGCTAGCGGTGGCCGGATAGCCTGTCTGCATGTCTACGAAAACTCTCACATCACCGTCACGTTGGTATCCCGTGTTCCTCGACCTTCACGATCGTCGCGTTCTGATGGTCGGCGGCGACGAGGTCGCGAAGCGCAAGATGAAGCGGCTGCTCGAGGCCGGTGCGCTGGTCGACCTGGTGGCCGACTCATTGCACCCGGATACCGAGGCCATGGCCGACAGCGAGCGGGTCAACTGGCTCGCCCGCGAGCTGGCCGACCACCATCTGCCCGGTCATGCCCTGGTGGTGGTGGCCGCGGCCGACGCCTTTACGCGTGAGCGCATTGTTCGCTGGGGCCGGGACCATGGGGTTCCGGTCAACGTCGTCGACCGCCTGCAGGAAAGCTCGGCCATTGTTCCAGCCGTGGTCGATCGTTCACCGCTGATGATCGCCATTGGCTCGGGAGGCCAGGCCCCGGAACTTGCGCGCATGATCCGCAGCCGCATCGAGCGCCTGCTTCCGCCCAGCATCGGACGCCTGGCGGCCATGGCCGGCAGCCTGGCCGGACAGATTCGCGCCCGCTTCCCGGAGCTGGCACGGCGGCGGCGATTTCTCGACTGGGTCTTCAACGGACTGCCGGCCGATGAAGTGGCCGCCGGGCGCGAGCAACAATCGCGCGCCCTGATCACCCGGGCACTGGAGAAGGATGAATGGTCCGGGCCAGGGCATGTCAGCCTGGTCGGTGCCGGGCCGGGCGAGCCCGAGCTTCTGACCCTGCGCGCGCTTTCGCGCATCCAGTCCGCCGACGTGATCGTGCATGACGGCCTGGTCGATGCGCGCATTCTCGACTATGCCCGGCGCGATGCCGAGCTCATCGACGTGGCCAAGCGCCCCGGCGAAAATGGTGTCGGCCAGGATGGCATTCACGAGATCCTGATCGAACATGCCCGTTCCGGTGCGCGGGTCGTGCGCCTTAAAGGCGGCGATCCCATGGTGTTTGGCCGTGGCGGCGAGGAGCTGGCTTTTCTGTGCGCCCACGGCATCGACTACGAAGTGGTGCCGGGCGTAACCGCGGCCTCGGCCTGCGCGGCCTACGCCGGATTGCCCCTGACCCAGCGCGGCATGGCCCAGTCGGTACGCCTGGTCACCGCCCACTGCGAACGCTCCATCGACCGCCTGGACTGGGCAGCCCTGGCCGCCGACTACCAGACCCTGGCTTTCTATATGTCGGTCGGTCAGCTCGAACACATCGAGCAGCAGTTAATCGCGCATGGCCGCGCAGCGCAGACGCCGGTTGCCCTGGTCGAGAACGGCACCCGGCCGGATCAACGCGTCGCGGTGGGTGAGCTGCACGAACTGGCCGACCTGGCCCGTACTCACTCGATCAGCTCGCCAGCCATGCTGTTTGTCGGCGAGGTCGCTACCCTGGCCAGGGAACTGGGCTGGTACGGCGATGCCGTACTGACACGGGGCGAGCCATCGGCCCGCGTCCTCGCGGCGACTGGCTGAACAAGCGTTCCTTCCATCCGGTAATTCTCACTGACGGATCCAGACATGATTTACGACAACATCCTCCAGACCATCGGCCGCACACCGGTCGTCCGCCTGAACCGCCTGGCCCCGCCGCACGTGGACTTCTACGTCAAGGCCGAGTTCTTCAACCCACTGGCCTCGGTCAAGGACCGGCTGGCCGTTGCCATTATCGAGGATGCCGAGCGCCGCGGCGAGCTCAGGAAAGGTCAGACCGTGGTCGAGGCCACCTCCGGCAACACCGGCATCGCCCTGGCCATGGTGTGCGCGGCCAAGGGTTATCCGTTCGTTGCCGTCATGGTCGAGACCTTCTCGGTGGAACGACGCAAGCTGATGCGTGCGCTGGGGGCGAAGGTGATGCTCACCCCGGCCGCCGAGCGCGGCACGGGCATGGTGAAGAAAGCCGCCGAGCTGGCCGAACGTCACGGCTGGTTCCTGGCGCGCCAGTTCGAGAACGAGGCCAACCCGGCCTATCACCGCAACACCACCGGCCCTGAGATCCTGCGCGATTTTGCCGGTCGGCGACTGGACTACTTCGTCAGCGGCTGGGGCACCGGCGGCACCATCACCGGCGCCGGCCAGATGCTCAAGCTGGCACGCCCGGAACTGAAAGTCATCGCCACCGAACCGGCCGGCGCCTCGCTGATGGCCGGAAAGGAATGGCAACCGCACAAGATCCAGGGCTGGACCCCGGACTTCCTGCCCAAGGTGCTCGATCGCTCCGTGGCCGACGAGATCGTGCCGGTGGACGACGACACCGCGCGCGACACCGCGCTGGCGCTGGCCAGCCGCGAGGGTATCTTCGCCGGCATTTCGGCCGGGGCCACGGTGGCCGCGGCACTGGACGTGGCAGAACGCGCCGAACCCGGCAGCAGCATTCTGGCCATGCTGCCCGACACTGGCGAGCGCTACCTTTCCACCTTCATGTTCGAGGACATCGCCGAAGGCTCCGACGACGAGTGGCTGGCGGCTTTTGCCGAAGAAGCACCGGATACCACCGATGAGAACAGCCCCAGCCTTTCAACGACATCCTCGTAATCGGGGGTCTTGGCGTAGATATCTCCATTGCGCTGCAGGCCCTGGATCTGATCTGCGACCGGCAGCCTCGTAGGCCAGGGCCCGCTCACAGGGAAGGTGGTGTCGCGGGCGGCATCCGATTGAGCACGACCGGGCCGGGTGATCGACCGAGTCGGCAATTTCAAGTGCACGAGGCCTTGAGTCGGCAAGATTGTCGTGATGCCACCTGGTGATTGATTGTCTTCGTTGGTGCAAGTGCTGGATCGGTTGGTTTGGGAAGAACCGACTGGTTGATTCCGCCACCCGCCCCGGTCGTGCTCAATCGAATACCACCCGCTTTGAAGGGTGTGAGCAGGCTGAAAGTCTGGCGGTGGCTTCGATCTGGACTAACTTTCAACCTACTCTCACACCTCAGGTGGGGAGTGGTCTGGTGCGGGGGTGGTTTTGATGTGACGGAAGGTGGCACGTACTTTCCGCAACCTGAGCTCCTGCAAGGCCAGATCATCAGCACGGCAGCGGAGCGCTCAGGGCGATATTCAACCAGCACCAGGACGCCACCACAACCCCCAATGGCACACCGGCCGATTCACCTCAATGCCGCCTCCGCATCAGGCCGCTCCCCACCCTGCCCCACACCCCAGACTGACTGCAGGAATGCATAATGGGCAGTGCACACCTTCAAAGGAGAAGTGAATGAGCCTGCCCGACAAGCATGTCGCCATTCTGGCCGAGGACAATTACCAGGAGCTGGAACTGCACTACCCGCGCCTGCGGCTGATCGAGGCCGGTGCGAGGGTCAGCGTGCTCGGGGCCGGGAAGCACACTTATCACAGCGGCAAGGGTTACGCGGTCGGTGTCGATGACGATATTTCCGAGGTCGATCCCGGGGACTTCGATGCCGTGGTCATTCCCGGCGGCATGGCGCCGGACCGGATGCGCCGCCACCGCCACATGGTGGATTTCGTGCGCGCTTTGAGCGAGGCGGAAAAGCCGGTGGCGTGGATCTGCCATGCCGGCTGGATGGCGGTGTCGGCCGACATCATTCGGGGCCGGCGCGTGACCTCGTTTGCCTCGATTCGCGACGACATGGTCAATGCCGGCGGCGACTGGGTGGACGAGGAGGTGGTGGTCGACGGCCACCTGATTTCCAGTCGCGTGCCCGACGATCTGCCCGCCTTCTGCCGCGCCATCATCCAGGCCTTGTCATGATGAGAAGCCTCCTGACCGGCCTTCTGGCTTTGTGGCTGGCGGGCACGATCGCAACGCCGGCCATGGCCGGTGACGAGGAATCGTCAAAAACCATCGGCCTGGCGCTGGGCTCGGGCGGGGCGGCTGGGTTGGCGCATATCCGCATGATCGAGGTGTTCGAGGAACTGGAAGTCCGGCCCGCGGCTATCGCCGGCACCAGCATTGGCGCGATTATTGGTGCGCTGTACGCCGCCGGCATGGATGCCGAGGGCATGCGCGAGTTGTTCAAAGAGTTTGGTGGCTCGGCGCTGGACCCGTTTTCCAACGACGACGGTCTGGATATCGGCCTGACCGATCTACTCGAAATCGACTTCGATGACGGCAGCCTGCTGGACCCGGACGAGTTCTTCGAGCTGGTGGCCGAACGTATCGATGCACGCGAGTTCGACGATCTCGACATTCCGCTTAAGGTCGTCGTCACCAATTACTGGGATGGCGAAACCGTGGTGCTGGAGGAGGGCGATCTGTTCGAGGCGCTCAAGGCGAGCATGGCGGTGCCCGGCCTGTTCGCGCCGGTCAAGCGCGACGACAAGCTGCTGATCGATGGCGGCACTTCCAACCCGCTGCCCTGGGACCAGGTTGCCGACCACGACATCGTCGTGGCCATCGACGTGACCGGCTCACGCAACCCCGAACAGGACGAGTCGCCCGACCTGGCCGACCTGTTGTTCAAGACCTTCGAGATCATGCAGCAGTCGCTGATTGCCCAGGCCCGGCGGGCCGATCCACCGGATATCTATATCAAGCCGGAACTGTCGGGTATCCGCCTGCTGTATTTTGATCGTGTCGACGACATTCTTGACAAGGCCGAATCGGGCGCCGACGAGTTGCGCCAGAAGTTGTCCGAAGCGCTGGAACAGTAGGTTAGGCAAACATGCCCGAGATCGATCAGGCCACCCATGGCCGTATTCGTTTGCGCTGGCGCCGCATTGCGCTGGCGACGCTGGCATTGGCCTGGATCGCCTCGGGGACCTGGCACAGTGTCAAGCCGCTGCCCGAGGGTCTCGCGCTGACCGGCGGACAGTACCCCGCGCCGGTGATCGAGTACCTGGCCGACGATACCTGGGTGGACGAGGACGGCGAGCGTCGCATCGACCGGACCATCTTTGATCGCAAGCTGGAACTGATTGCCCAGGCCGAGCGCCTGATCGTGGCCGACATGTTCCTGTTCAACGAGTTTGCCGGCGCTGCCGATGATGACGACATGCGGGCATTGTCGTCGGAACTGACCGAGGCACTGGTTGAACAACAAACGGCCGTGCCGGGGCTTGAGATCGTGTTCATCACCGACCCGATCAATACGGTTTACGGCAGCATGGAGTCACCCCATCTTCAGACCATGCGCGAGGCCGGCATCGAAGTGGTGGTCACCGATCTTGATCGCCTGCGTGATTCCAACCCGGCCTGGTCCGGGCTGTGGCGGCTTTGCTGCCGATGGCTGGGCAACAACACCGACGGTGGCTGGTTGCCCAACCCGGTCGGTGACGAGCCGATCACGCTGAGGAGCTGGAAACGCCTGGCCAACTTCAAGGCCAACCACAGAAAGACACTGGTCGTCGATCACGGCGAAACATGGAAGGGGCTGGTGACCTCGGCCAACCCACACGATGCCTCCAGCGCGCATTCCAACCAGGCCGTGGTGCTGTCCGGCCCGGCCGTGTTCGAGTTGCTGGCCTCTGAACGGGCCATCGTGGCATTCTCCGACAATGGCGCGTTGTGGGATCGTCCACCGGAGGCCGTTCCGCCGCAGATGGCCGATGCTGACCTCAGCATACAGGTGCTCACCGAAAGCGCGATACGCGATGCGGTCATCGAGTTGCTTGACTTTGCAGACAGCGGAGACGAAGTCGAGCTGTCGATGTTCTACCTCTCCCATCGCGGCATCATCGAGGCGATGAAAGATGCGGCCGGGCGCGGGGCAAGTGTAAGCGCACTGCTCGATCCCAACGAACACGCCTTCGGCCGTAGAAAGAACGGGGTGCCGAACCGACCGGTGGCCGCCGAACTGACCCGGGCCGGTGTCGATGTGCGCTGGTGCCACACCACCGGGGAGCAATGCCACGACAAGCAATTGCTGGTGCGCTTCGGCGATGGCCAAACGGAGCTGATCGCCGGCACGGCCAACTACACCCGGCGCAACCTTGACGACCTCAACCCCGAGACGGCGCTGCACCTGCGCGGGACCGATGCAACACCGCCACTTGTCCAGGCCAGACAACGTTTTGATGAGCGCTGGAACAACCGCAACGGGCGCTCATACAGCCTGGATTACGACGAGTACGCCGACGAGAGCCGCTTGCGCTACTGGCAATACCGGATCATGGAAGCCACCGGCCTGTCGACGTTCTGATCGCGCGGGGGCTGTCAACTCAGGGCCGACCCGTCAAAGGACGGCCGGTCAGATCGACCCAGGCCGCCTCGCCCCAGCCCACCAGGAGACCATCGGCAAAGATCAACGGCGTGGTCTCGTCGCGCGTGGTCATGCCATCAGCCTTGACGCGATGGGTACGGTAGAACAGCACCTGGTAGTCATAGTCAGCGCGAGAGAAGGATTCGAGGAAATCCGGCGTACCCATGCGCGAACGGACCTCGTCGACATACATGCCCTTGCTCAGCCGCGCGATCGCTGCACGGTTCTCACGCTCGATCTGCTGCCAGTCCGATTCCCCCGATGAACCACGGCTGCCGCCTACGCTGAACACGCAACCGCCCAGCAGCACGGTGACCAGGCCCAGGACCAGAACTCTGGAAACGACTTTCATCTGCATTGCCTCCCGATAAAGGATTCCGATGGAATGGAACCTTGATTATCGGACGGCAAGCTGAATCCCGCCTGAGCCAGAAGTCATGAGTCGAATGGGCTACTGCCCGGTCAGCAGATCGGCAACTGCCTCGCCCAGGTGCTCGGCCAGCAGTTCGCGGTAGAAATCGCGCTGCATCAGGCCACCATCGTGCGCGAAAAACTCGTCGACGAGCTGTTGCCAGTCATTGTTCAGCGGCATGATCACGCCGAACTGTTCGCCGGTGTCGTCGAAAGCCGGGTGATGCCTGAGCGGGGCGCCGCGGTCGCGCGCACCGTAGTAGTTGTAGGCATCGATGTAGGCGAAATGCGTGTCGTCGGCCACCGCGGTAATGATCTCGTCATTGCTGCCGGCGCAATCAATGCCCAGTTCAGGCCAGTGCTCGTCGCGCAGCGCCTTCAGGCGGGTTTCGTGCAGGGTGCCCTCGAAGGCCAGTGCGCGCAGATCGGCCAGCTGCCGGGCAGCCTGTTCCGGGCCATCAACTTTGCCCCGGTCTTCATGCGTGATCAGAACGGCAATGTTTTCCAGGTACGGCGGCGAGAACGCCAGTTCCTCGCGCCGGGGCTCGGTGATGGTGACGTTGCCAATGCCGAACACACCGCCCTCGGCATCGCGCACCCGGCCGTAGAACACGGTCCAGTCGGTTTCCTCGACGAAATCCAGCTCAAGTTCGATACCGCGCGCCTCGGCAACATAGTCGGCAAACCGGCGCATGATCTCGACGGTCACACCGGTCAATTCACCATCCCCCTCACGATAGGCCCAGCCGCCGGCTGGAACGTAAAGCACGGTGACCGTGGCTTCGCCGGCCTCGCGGGCCTCGGCCAGGGTATCGCCACGGTCGGCATGTTCGCCGGTCAGGCCGGTTAGCGGCAGGAAGAGGAGAAGCCAGGGCAGGAATCGTCGGGCAGGCATTGATGGGCCGGGCGTGGAAACCAGTCAGGATCATAACGGATCGGGAGTCGGGAGAAAAAGAAGAACAAGGCTTACGCGTTTTTCCTGATAGGCGACAGGCGGAAAGGCGCGGACAATGCTTGCCACACGACGACATCGTGATTTCTTTCAAACCTGATTTCATTTGAACCAAGGAGAAACCCAATGACCACCCGATTCGCTTCAGCCCTCGCCACCCTGGTATTCGGCATTGCGGTCGCTTTCCAGGCTTCGGCAGGCACGCCGGTAACCGAGGACGGCGTGACCACGATTCACCTTGACCAGTACAACGGCTAGTTCGCCGCCGAGGAAACCCTTGCGGACCTGGCCCCGGGCAACTATCGCTTCGTAATTACCAACAAGGCCGAAAAGGTCGTTGGCTGGCAACTCCAGAATGGCGAGACCCACGAGCAGCTTGACATGTTCCCCCTGCAGCCTGGTGAAACCGGCGTTAGCGAGGTCGAGATCACTGCCGATGGTTTCCGCTACCGCTGCCCCATCAACCCAACCCCCTGGTACGAAGTCGGAGTAGGTGGCTGAAGACCGGGTCTGGACACCCTCTGAGTCATACCTGACAGATCGGCAGCGTCAACAAAGGCATCGCTGCCCATCAACCCGCAGGGCGCGGGCTCCCTCCGTCCCCGCGCTTCTTTCGCCCGGCTCCGGCCGGGCGCTTTTTATGGCTGGACTCACTCGACTCTGCCCCGCAGCAACCAGATATGGGAAGCTTCGTTGCGGTTGAACGTAGCATGGCCCAGGACCGCTCGCCCGTCGTCCGACAGGTCGAGCTTGCGCATCAGCAAGCCCTGGTTGCCGCCATTGACGCCATACTCCTCGCGCTGGGTGGCCGCGATCACGGTCGGCTCGCTGAAGCTGCGCCCGCCGTCAACTGATGCGGAATAGCCGATTCCGAACAGTTGACGCCTGTCCGTCGCCGACCGCTCCCAGCTCACCAGTACGCGTTGACCGGCAACAGCCATCTGTGGATAGACTGCCATGGTGTCACCGGAGAGCCTGACGGTCTCGCCAAAGTCTCCGCTGCCATCGATGTCGCGTGCGTAGACGATGCGGCTGCCACGCAACGGCCCTCCCGTGCTTTCGGTCCAGGCCAGATGCACCGTACCTTCGCTGTCGACACGCACCACGGGACTGTCGGCATGGGCGTCGGAGGCGTGGATGCGGCGCGGCTCGGAGAATCCTTCTTCGGTATCGATGGTGTAGGCCAGGTGAATATCGGCCGAGTTGTCCTCGCCCACCGTCCAGGCCAGCCAGATGCGATCGTCCGGGGTGCCGGCCAACGACGGCGCGCGGGCGGGAAGTTCGTCGTCGCCGGCCACGTGCAACGGCTCGCCGAAACTGTCCCCGCCATCGGCGGAGGTGGCCACCCGTAGCGCACCTTCGTATTCGGTCCAGGCCACGACCACCCGACCATTCCGGGCCAGCAAGTCCAGGCTGCCGTTGTCCCAGCGCTCGCGGGTCAGGCGCCCCTTGCCGGCACCGGCGGTGGTATTGGAAAGATTGATCGGCTCGGAGAAGCTGCGTCCGCCATCATTCGAGCGCGCCAGCAGAATCTCGCCGCCGTGCGAACCGCCGGTGAACAGGACTTCTTCCCAGGCGATGTAGACCCGCTCGCCGTCAACGGCCACCCGTGGCAGCCAGGAAAAAATGTCTCCGGAGACCGATACATTGACCGGTTCATCGAGCTCGGGCTCACCATCCCGGTCGAAAATCTGGAAATGAATGTCCTGGTCGGCATTGTCGACCCAGGCAAAGAAGATCTTGCCATCGGCCAGCGCAACGGCTGGGTCGTCGACGTAGAGAAACTCCGACTCGTTCATGCGCCATGGGCCCTGGTAGGCCTCACCCGAGGCCACCTTGACCGGCTCCGACCAGCGCAGGTCGGTTTCTGGCATCGATTCGGACTCCGCCTGGCAAGCCGTCAACCACAGTACCAGCGGCAGGTACAAGACAGATCGTGGCATGGGTGCAATCTCCATACTCAGATGGCCATACACCACATTGTAGCGGTGCCGAAAGACCCAGGCCCGGCAGGCTGACGACTGGGCGACCGAATCAGTCAGACAACTTACTGTTCCCTTCGCGCCGTGACTGTCCACGAGCTCGATGGCATGACGATGCGTCCGCCCTGCTCATAGGGGGCGAGTGCGTCGCGCAGCGCCTGCTCGATTTCGGGGCGCTTCGCTTCGGCCAGTTCACCGGCCTCGCGAAAGACTTCGCCGGCCGGGCCGAGTGCCAGCTGGAACTGCATGGCGTTTTCGACCGAGTCACCCACGGTGACCGGACCATCCGTGCGCTCGAACTCGATGTCGCCGAAACCCGCGATCTCCAGTTGCTTGGTGACCACTTCCGGGTTGGCCATGGAGAAGGGGCCGGGCCCGCAGGTGCGCGCGTCATCGCCGGGTTCTGGCAGAAAATCGAGCACCACCTGTTTGGGGACACCCACCCAGGGGTTGTCGGCAATATCGCGCCAGACGATGAACATCAGTTCAGCGCCCGGCTTGAGCGCGGCACGGATGTTGCGCATGGCCGCGACCGGGTTCTCGAAGAACATCATGCCGAAACGCGAAAAGCAGAAGTCGAACTCGGGCATGAAAGGGAAGGTTTGAACGTCGGCGGCCACGAACTCGACATTGTGAATGTCGGCCCGGCGGGCATCTTCGCGGCCCTTGTCGAGAAAATCATCGACGCAGTCCAGCCCGAGCGCATGCCCCTCTGGTCCGACCTTTCGGGCCAGCTCAATGGCGGTGTCACCCCAGCCGCAACCCACATCGACAACCCTGGAGCCGGCATCCAGATTCAGACGCTCCAGGGGCACCCGGCTGTGATAGCTCAATCCGTTCATCAGGATCTCGCGGAAACGGTTGAATTTTTCCGCCAGGGTGTCGTTCCAGAACTCGACGTATTCGTTGGCTGCTTCAACAGGCTGATTCATGATTTGCTCCTCCGGGTTCGCTACTCGCTCAGGGTTTCATCCGAACTGCCCATCTCCGAGGACATGCCCCTGAACTTGAGCAGCCCATCGGGAACTTGCAGGACCGATTCCTTCAGCGCGCGGCCAGTTCGCGGGCGTCCTCGATACTTGTGCGCTCGGCATCGGGAGCCACCTCGACCAACCGGCTCGACCACACGGCAGCGGCTTCGTCATCGCCGGCAGTTCGGGCCGCGTGAGTTGCCCCCAGCAGCGTGTTGTAGCGTCCCGGCCAGATCTCGTCGGAGGCCCGGTAGGCCGCCATCGCCTCGTCCGGTCGGTCCAGTTTTCTGAGCAGGTCGCCCAGGGCCTCGTTGGGTGGGTACAGAGCACCGGGTGTAATCGGATGCTTCTCGACCGAGGATTCCAGCTCGGCGGCCGAACGCATCAGTTCGACAGCTTTCTCGCTGTCGCCTTCGGATTGGGCGATGAAGCCGGCCAGGATGCGGCGGTCGACTTCGAGGTAGACGGCGAAGCGTGTGTCGGGCGCCTCCTCGGCCGCCTCGGCCAGTTCGGCGAGGCGCTGCTCGGCGCGGCGAGCGGAGTCTAGGTCGTCGGTGTGGACCGCACCCAGCCCGCGTGCGTACCAGCTCAAACCCTCGGGCCACTGGAATTGGTCCCAGGGAAGATAGTCGGGCGTGCGCGGCTCGATCGCCGCGGCGGCCTCCCAGTCGCGTTGCTCCACGGCCAGGCGTGCCGGAATGGTGGCCAGGTGGAATGCGCCGGGGAAGCCGCCCTGGTGACGACCCTTGTCCAGGGCCGTTTCCCACTTGGCCTGGGCGGCGGAATCCTCGCCGCGCTGGAGGTGGCCATAGACCAGGTAGTCGATGGCATGGATGTAGTGATACGAGATCGCGCCATTGACATCGTGGTTCAGCGCCGCCTCGGCCGAGCGCAGGTTCCAGCCGATCACCTCGGGCCAGTCGCCCAGGCGCACGTAAATGTGCGAGGGCATGTGCAGCGCATGCGGCACATCCGGGGCGATTTCGCCGTAGGCCTCGACCATGTGCAGCATGTTCTCGGCCCGGCCGTCGGCATCGCTGGCATGGATGGCGTAGTGGATCGCGCCGGGGTGCGCGGACTCCTGTTCCCAGACGCGCTGCAGTATGCCTTCCGCCTTCTCGTGCAATGCGTGATGGTCGTCGGCTTGTATGGCCTCGGTCACCAGAGACAGCGCGTACAGGGCGGCCACGTCGAGATCATCGGGGTAGGCCTGGTAGGCAGCCGCCATGCCGTCGATCCAGCCCGGCATGCGATCCCAGAGCCGGTCGGTCTCGGGCTCGAAGAAGGCTGCCGTGGCCTCGATCAGCAGGCGTTCGCGCTGGTTGTCCCGGTCGACAGTAGCCTGGGCCCGTTCAATCGCCGCGCGGGCCTGTTCGACCTCCTCGTCGGTGGGCGTGGTGCCCCACAACGGCTGAAACAGCGTGGTCGCCACCCCCCAGTGCGCCATGGCGCAGTCAGGATGGTCTTCGGCGATGTCGGCGAACTCGCCGCGCGACTGCAAATACATCATGTGATGCATCAGGCCCAGGGCACGGTCAAACTCCGCGCGCGCCGGCTCGGGACAATCGGCGCCGAAATCCACCGTGCCAATGGGCTCATCGGCACCCACGAGCGCGTCGTCGTGCATATGCTCGTGATCATGATCGTCGTGATCATGGTCCGCCATGGCCATGCCGGCTCCCACCATGAGTGCGGGTAGCAAGCTGCGAATCAGGTTGATCGTATTCATGGTTCGCTCCGAAATGTCAGTATCCGTTTTCCCCTTGATCGGTAGGCACGGCATCGACCGGTTCCTCGAAGGCGATGAACAATACGCAGGGATCATTGCCCTCCAGGCAGCGAGCCGTGTGCGGCAGGCGGGCCGGGCCGTAGGCATAGGTACCGGGGGTGAGCGTGACCGGTTCCTGATCGTCGTAGTCGACGACCATTTCACCGGAGACCAGCACCATGCGCTCAGCCGAGCTGTGCCAGTGATGCGCGGCCTTTGTGCCGGGCTGCAGGCGGAAGAAGATGTCGGCGTTGTGCCCGGCCGGGTCACCCTGCAGCACGGCGATGCGGCAGTCATCGGGCAGGAACTCGGGACAGGGGCCCCATTCCAGGGCGGGGTCGTCGGCCGACCAGGTGAAGGCCTGGTCCTCCGCCATGGCGAGGGGCAATCCGCCCAGAAGCAGCATGCCCGCCGCGGTGAACGCAAGAACCTTTTTCACGATTTGCTCTCCGGCTTTTTGATTGGATTGGTGCACAGGGACACGGAAAGCGGGCGGGCTACCCGCCAGGAATTTACCGACCGGTCAACGGCCGTAGCCCGAAGGCGAGGGGATTCAGATCCCCGGTTCAAGGACGTCCATCTGCAAGTTCCGCGCGGGCATCAATCACCTGAGCAAAGCGAGGATGGTCATGCAGTTCGAACTCCCGAAATCGGGCTTGAGCCTGGTCGAGTAACTCGGCTGCCTCGTCGTGGCGTTGCAGGGCCTTGAGGATTCTCGCCTTGAGGAGTTGCCGGCCGGTCAGTACCAGCAGGTTGCCGGGCCGGTCGGCGGCTTCGAGCGCGGCATCGATGGCTTCCAGGGCCGGCTCGGGCTGGCCGGTTTCCAGGTAGCAGGCGGCACGGGCTTCAGCCAATTGGGCACGATTGCGGGGGTTCCCCTCCAGCGTCTCGGCATGCTCGAGGTTTTCAAGCGCTTCCCGGCCGGCCCGGCCGTCTCCGGCCAGACAGCTTGTCCAGGCCAGGAGCATGCGCCCGGTGGCGATCAGGCGCGGATCGAAGCCGTCCTCTTCCCGAAAAAGACGGTCGGCGCGCTCCATGTCGGCAAGCGCGTCGCCGGGCTCGCCGATGCGGGCCAGAAAGGTGCCGCGCCGCGTGTAACGCAGCGGCCAGCGATCCGGCTCGTTGCCCAACGCCTGGGCGTGTTCGGCACTTGCCAGATCCATCGCTTCGAAGGCTTCATCGTAGCGTCCGGTCGCCAGCAGCGTGCGCGCCAGGCTGGCACGGGCCACGGCACGGTAGTCAACCGGGTCGGAATAGATGCGGTCGTAGAGCGCGATGGCCTCGCGCGCGCGCCGTTCGGATTCTTCGAAACGACCCAGGATTCGTTCCTGACCCACGCTGTTGGCCAGGGCAACCGCATAGCCCAGACTGTCCTCACCGTGCGCACGCCGGTAGGCCTCGATGGCCTCGCTTCTCATTCGTGCCGAAGCCTCCTGGTCGCCGGTTGCACCTTTCAGTCCGGCCAGGGCGTCGAGCAGTGCAGCGCTCATGGTATCGCTCAGCTTGCCCTGCCGATAAAGGCTGTCGTAGAGCGGCTCGACCAGTGCCAGGGCACGTTCATGTTCGCCACGATGACGCTCCACCCAGGTGCGCATGATGCGAATTCGCACCAGCAGGTTCCAGGATTCGTGCTCATCGTCGAGCAGTGATTCGGCTTGCAGCAACAAGGCCTCTGCATCGTCCAGGCTGTCGCCATCGCTGATCATGAGGTGTGCCTTGAGCTGCAAGGCCCGGGCGTGATCCTCAGGTCGCAAGGCAGGCGTCGTTTCGACCAGATCGACGGCCGCCTCGATCAGCGGACGGGCATCGTCGTAGAGATTCCGGGATCGGTAGACACGGCCGATGGCAAGCAGCATGCCGAAGCGTTCAACTGCAGGCGCCGACTCCGGATCCAGGGCCCGTTCGGCGCCGCGCGACAGGATCTCTTCGGTGGTCGGTAACTGATCGCGGGGACGGGTCGGACGGGTCGCCTCGAACAGGTTGACCAGGAAGTCACCGAGGGCCTCGGCCCGGGCCAGTGCGGCCTGTGTATCGGCCAGTGCGGCCTGGGCACGCGCCGCCTCACGCTGGGCCAGATCGCGTTCTTCGGCCAGTTGCAGGGCCATCCATGCCCCGCCGCCGACAAGAACCAGGACGGCGGTGGCCGTGACCAGTGAAAGCGCACGGTTGCGCCGAACCCAGCAAGTGAGACCGTAGACCAGTCCGCCACCGTGGGCGAGCACCGGCCGATCCGACAGCCAGGCGTCGATATCGGTGGCCATGGCCGAGGCCGACGCATAGCGTTGGTCGGGTGATCGGGCCGTCGCCCGCGCGATGATCGATTGCAGGTCGGTCGCGACGACCTCGTCGGCGAGCAGGTCGGCGAGCAGGTGACCGAGTTGCCAGATGTCGGACGCGGTGGTGAGCGGATCACCGGCACGCTGTTCCGGACTCGCGTAATCGGGGGTCAGCCCGTAGCTTGAACCCAGGCCACCGCCCTTCATGCGTGAAATGCCGAAATCGACCAGGCGCGGCTCGCCGCGACCGTCGACCAGCACGTTCGACGGTTTGATGTCGCCGTGGATCAGACCGCGCCGGTGGGCATGATGAACGGCCCGGCACAGCTTGGCCACCAGTGCCAGGCGATCACGCAAGGCCAGATTGGCGGCATGGCGGTCGACGGTCTGACCCTCGGCCAGGTCCATGGCGAACCACAGCATGCCGTCGTCGGTCTGGCCGCCGTCGATCAATCGCGCGATATGGGGATGGTCGAGGCTGGCCAGCAACTCGCGCTCGCGCGCCAGTGCTTCACGCCCGCCGGGAACCGGCCGATCGCCACGCAACCACTTCAGAGCAACCTGCTGGGAGAAGGCGCCGTCGGCACGTTCGGCCATGTAGACCACACCGCTGCCGCCGCGACCCAGTTCGCAGACAACGCGCCAGGCGCCGATACGGTCGCCGGGTTCGGGCTCGCGGGTTTCGGACAGTCGCCGCAGAAAACCCTCGAACAAGCGGCCTTCCAGTGCCCCACCGGGCTTGAGAGGATCGTCGCCCATCGGTCAGTCCAGGCGCCCGGCCAGCCATTCCCGGGCCGACTTCCAGTCGCGCTGCACGCTTCTGAGCGAGCGACCGGTGGCCTCGGCGGTTTCTTCCTCGGTCAGGCCGGCGAAGAACCGGCATTCGACCACGCGCGCCTGGCCGGGATGGATCTCGGCGAGTCGCTCCAGCGCCTGGTCCACGGCCAGGCAGTGTTCGGCTTCGGCCCGTTCGGCCGCATCGTCGTCGCGCAGCTCGACATGCACGGCCCCGCCACCACGCTTGACCGCTAGCCGTTCGCGAGCATAGTCGACCAGGAGCTGGCGCATGATACGCGCGGCAAGGTTGAAGAAGTGGGCGCGATCGTTGACCTCGAGTTCGCCGGAATTGAGGAAGCGGAGGTAGCACTCGTGAACCAGGCTGGTGGTGTCGAGCGCCTGGCCGTCACCACGCCGGCAGCGGTGGGCCAACTGGCGAAGATCGACATAGAGCAGGGCCACCAATCGATTGAGCGCCGGCTGATCGCCGTCGCTGGCCGCTTTCAGCAATAAAGTGAGTTCGCCGGGCATGACGCCATTCGGTCCCTGCCGGATTTTCCATGTGTCTGATTTGGCAGGATAACACTGCCCAGAAGCAGGGGCCAGTGCGTGAGCGGCGGCGATGCTCAGCGCAAATCGCGGGTCCCGGTCAGTCGCTGCCATAGCCAACCCTGGTGAATGTCGCGGCCGGTCAGGGTGCGGCCGAGGATATTCTCGTTGTCGAGCATGGCGCGCAAACGCCGCCCGGCGCGGGGATGGCCTGCCATGAGAATGCGGTCGCCGACCATCAACTTTGTGTTTTCATCCGGGGTGAGGATGTCGCCGCTGTCGCGCCGCAACAGCAGAACCTCCACGGGCAGGCGCCGCTCATTGTCGACCGGGTTGCGCACCAGCGCCGAAATGGGAACCTCGATCCCGCGTTCGATCAGACTGACCAGCGCTGGCGAGCGACGCTCACTGATGCGCAACGTCAGGAAATCGGGCGGGGCCTCCCGGCAATGCACCGACAAGCGATCAAGGAGGGCGTCGATGGCTTCGTCGTCGCATTCGAGTATGCGCTCGATGAACGGCTGGACCAGGGGCGAGCGCAGGCGGCTGAGGATGGTCCCGGCAATGACCGTACTGGGCTGGGCGACCAGGTCCGGCTCGGCGGCGCGCACCATGGAATGGCTGGACAAGCCGTTTTCCAGCACTCCGGTGAACAGGTCGGCATGGAGGGTCCGGGCCGTGATCAGAATGGAGAGGTTGTCGACGTCGTCGCGGGTGGTAGCAAGGATGCCGACGGCCCGATCGATGCCGGCTTCTCGAAGCGTCTCGGCCTGGGTGCCACGACCGCGAACAAAATTGGAGGGCAGGCCGGCCAGCGTATCGTCTTCCTCGATGACAGTCACTTCGATGCCGATCTCGACGAGCATGGCGTGCATGGCCTTGCCGAGACGGCCGAACCCGGCCAGGATCCATGGACCGCGCGGGGGCCGGCGAATATCAGGGATACGGGCGTGGGGTCCGGACTGCAGCCAGTGATAAAGCCGGAACGCGGCCGGTCGCTCGATGGCCAGGCGCATGCGGTAAACGTATTCGGTCACCGGGTTGACCACATCCTCGGTGTCGAACGAGAGCATGTTGTCGGCCACTTCGGGCAAGTCGGCACGTGCGTGCACCGCACAGCGCTTGTTGAGCAAGCGCGTGGCCACGGCGATCTTCAGGTTGGCCCGGTCATCGCCGGTCACCGCCATCACGCCCATGCACCAGCGGCTGCGCATGCCGCTTTCGACCAGGTTGTCGGGTGGACGCGCATCCATGGCAAAAGCCGCCACCGGCATCTTGAAATCCTGCACCGACAACGCATCAATCTTGTCGGTGTTGTGGTCGACAACGACCACGGGATGGCGTCGTTCGGTCAGGGCGCGGGTCAACAGGCGCCCGGTGTCACCGTATCCGCAAACCAGGTAGAAGGGTTCGTTGATGGCGCGCACGGCACGGCGGAAACGTGCCCGCTGCAGGCTGCGTCGGAACGCCGGGTCCTGCAACAGTGAAATGATGGTGCCGATCGAAAACAGCCAGGCGATCACGGTCAGGTAAATGCTGACCATGGTCCACAGACGCTGCGCTGGCGAAAACTCGTAGGGGACCTCACCGAACCCGATGGTCGAGCCGGTATAGCTGACCACGTAGAACGCCTCGAACAGGCTCAATTGCCAGGGGTTGCCTTCGTCGTCCACTCCCGGCATGAAAGTGAAGCCGACCGTTGCGATGGCATAGGCGGAAATGAGTACCACCAGCGGCACCCGCATGCGCCGGAAAAACACGAAGATGAAGGATCCACCCACGGGGCAACCAGGGCGCTAGCGACTGAAGCCGGCCGTTTCCAGCGTCAGCAGCACCACCGAGAGCAGGTTGGCCAGCAGCGCACCGCCGGAGAGCGAAACGATGGTCGCCATGACCGCCGGGGTCAGACCGATATCGGTGACGTGAACGGCAAACGCCCACACCAACGCAGCGGCGATCAGGTGCAGATCGACTACCAGGCTGGATGCGAGCAGCATGGCGCTCATCTGCGAGCGCTCACCCAGCTTCATGACCGTCGCGATCAGGCCCACGACCAGCGCGGCAAACAGCTCATAGACGTTGTGGTGATCGGGGTTGTCGATTTCGCCGATGAAAAAGCCGAAATTCAGGGTCAGTGCCAGCAGGACGAAGAATCCGAAGACCACCTTGCTCATGTTCATGACGGCCAGCTCCCTCGATGGTAACGTGAAGCTTCATTATGCACAGGCCCGGCGCGGCATGGCGAGTCCCCTTGACGGACCGACCGAATCGGGTATCTGCCGCACGGTGCCGGCGGCAGATCCGGAATGTCCCGGACTAGTGGGCCATGCGGTTAATAAGGTAACGCTCAGAGCCACTGTGCTGGCGCGAATCAAGGCGCGTTTCGCAGGGAATGGCAGCGTCCTTGCCAAGAAACGCAACGCCGAGTCGCGCCAGCACAGTGACTCCCGAAGGGCCGTCGCACAAGCGCCGTGGGCAGGGCAGGCGAAACCGCATGGCCCACTAGCGCCGACCGCCGCGCTTCTTGCCGCGCGGGCGCTCTTCGCGCACCTGGATGGCCTGGCCGTTGAACATGGCGCCATCAAGGCCGGCCTGGGCCGCACGCGCTTCATGGCCTTCCATGTCGACCATGGCGACCCCGCGGCAGCGGCGGGTGAAGATGTCCATGGGCAGTTTCATGCCACGCACGGTGCCATGACGGGAAAACAGTTCCTTGAGATCTTTTTCGCGGGTTTCGGGATGGATATTGCGTACAAACAGGGTTTTCATCTGCAGGCGGCCTCCGGGCCGTGAGGTGATTGGGGCGGACCCGTCTGCCGACAGGCGGCGAAACAGGCCGGACCCCGAAAACAGGCGGGAATGAACGATCGGAACTCGATCGCAGCCGTGCAGTATAGGCCGGTTTGAGCCATCAAGCACGCAGGTTGGCCAAATCCACCCGAAACCGGCCTCGGATCGGTCACTCCTCGATGCGTGGCCAGCGATTGCTGTGGCGGTGATAGGCGACGACGCGCCCCTGCTCGTCGCGCTCGAATTCGATCAGGTCGCCGGGCAGATCATCGCGTCGCTGCCAGCGAAACCGGTCGTCCTCGACGTGCTCGAGCATGACCAGGGATCCGACCGGATCGGAAGTCGGCAGTTCGAGCATGGCGAGGTTTCCACGCCAGCCAACAACCGCGACTTCGCCACCCCAGGGCGCCAGGCTGTAGCTGCCGAGGTAGTCGGAAAATTCCGTGGGCAGCGCCACCGCTTGACCGTTGCGGGCCTGATTCACGGCCGTACTGACTGCCTCGAGCGCACGCCGCACCCACAGCTCGGTGTCCACCCCGGATGCATTGGCCAGGGCCGTGGCGGCCATTGCATCGTCGGTCTGAAGCCACAGCGCCGAGCGATAACCGGGACACGATCCGCTATGGCCCACGTAGATGGTCTCTTCGGGCCGATAGACACCGAAACCCAGGCCGCGGGCCGTCTGCCAGTCCGGTTCCAGCCACTGCACGCGCTGCATTTCGCGCAGGGTGTCGGCCGCCAGCAGGTCCGTGTCGCCATTGCCACCCAGCAGGCCAAGCTGCCAGATAGCGAAACGCGCCAGGTCGTCCGCGGTGGATGAGAATCCGGCCGCCGGTGCAATACCCCGCGCATCGAACAGCGGCACGGCCACACGCTCTCCGGCACGGTTGCGTGCCCCGTGTCCCACGGCCAGGCGTTCGCCATGCAGATCGTCCGGCATGTAGGTGCGGGTATCGCGCATGTTCAGCGGTTCGAGAAGGTTTTGTCGGACATAGTCATCGAACGAGGACTCACTGGCCTCCGCGACCAGTTCGCCGGCCAGGGTCAGGCCCAGGTTGGAATACTGAAAGGTACGCTCGGGCGGATACAGCATCTCCTGTTCCGCCAGGCGCTGGCGAATCAGCTCACGCGGCGGAAAGGGAAAGTCGGGGGGGGTCCAGTAGGGAAAGTCGGATTCGCGCGGCAGGCCGGCAGCGTGTGTCAGCAGCCCCCAGAGGGTGACAGGCCGACTGTCGTCCCCCGCACCAGCCATGTCGAACCAGGGCAGGACATCTCGAACCGGATCGTGCAATGCCAGTTTTCCGCGGTCGCGCAACTGCATGGCAGCCACGGCGGTGAACAGCTTGGAGATCGAACAGATGGAATAGAGGGTATCGGTTCGGGCCGGGACATCGGCGTCCGGGTTGGCCTGGCCAAAGGCTTTCCGCCACAGCACCTGGTCGTCGTGGACAACCGCCATTGAGACCCCCGGAACGCCCTCGTAGGCTCGCTGCGCGTCGATCCAGGTTTCCAGCAGCGCCAGGGTTTCGACAACCTGCGGGTGCTCGTCAAGCGCGGGCTCCTCGGCCCACAGTGGACTGACGCAGCCGGCCAGCAACAACAACAGCAGCCCGCCGCGACGGGTGCAACGCACCAGGCCTGGACCGATGGCCTTCAATTGAATTCCGGGATACATGGACCTGCCTCGCTTCTGAATCGGTGTCCGGGAAACCGGCCCGACGAACAGCCGGACCGGTACACCGGGCCAATTTAGCCGGCGGCAAGATGGTAAGTCAATCCATGGAATCAGCCGCCTTCCATTGCCTGAAGCCGGCTATCAATTTCGTCACGACCAATCCATCGACCGCCGACAACGACGCCCGAGAGATCCTGCAAGTGCGAAATATCTTCCATCGGGTTGCCCCCAACGAGCACAAGATCGGCGATATATCCTTCACCGATATGGCCCAGCTCTTCTTCCATGCCCAGGTACCGGGCGGCATTGGCCGATGCCATCTTCAGAATACTGTAGTCGGAGAACCCGACTTCCCTGAGCGCCGACATCTCGTGATGCACGGAGAAGCCCGGAACATTGAACCACTGCGGGGCATCGGAACCCAGCAGAAACTTCGCGCCCTCTTCCCGCAGTGCTGCGAGCAACTCGGCTCGTGCACGCATGTAGGCCTTGCCTTCCTCGGGGCTATCCAGCATGTTCTCTCGCATCATCTGAACCTGGCTGGACCAGCTCTCGCGCACTTGCGCGGGAACATAACGCAGTTCGGGACGATCGTCTTGCAAGGCCTGAATGGAGGCGCCGCCGAACAGGGTGTATGCGAGACTCTGTGTGGGCACGTTCCAGAACTCTTGTTCCGCCAGTTCGGAAGCAAGCATTCTCGCCCGCTCCGGATCGAAGCCCCGGGCCAGGCGGGCGCCAAACAAGCCTGCCGAGCCATCCACGTGGGTATCAGGATCAACCGTGGATGGCATATAGCCATCAAGGTGTTCAATCGTTGCGTAACCCAGACTGACCGCTTCTTCCACCGAAAGGGAAGTCGGAACATGACCCGACATTTCCATTCCCAGCCGCTCGGCTTCTTCGGCAATGGCTTCCATCTCCGGTCTCGACAACCCCTCAAGTAATTTAAGCAGATCGTAGCCTGCCTCCACCTGAGCTCGTACTTGTTCTCTGGCGCCATCGACACCGTCAACGGTGTTGTACCCGAACCCCGAGTTGTCAAGCGGTGGGCCACTGGTTATCAGTCGCGGCCCCGGGTATTCACCCGCGTCGATTGAGCGACGGATCTCCAGATGCTGCGGTGTGCCAATCATGTTGCGTATGGTTGTAACCCCGTTGGAGAGGAACAGGAACAACACATCCCGTGGGTCCATCGCGGAACCGGATTCATCCGACGGCAGATGTGCATGCATCTCGGACAGCCCGGGCACGAGATACTTTCCGGCGCCATCAATTCTCCTGGCACCGTCAGTCACGGAAACCGAGTCCGATCGATCAATCTGCCGGATGCGTCCATCCGATATCACGACAGACTTGTCTTGCAGAATTGCGTGATTCTTCATGGTGACCACGTTGACGCCCTCGATGATCAGCACTTCGGCCAGGACCAGTGAGGGGGCCAGCGCGACCAGAAAAAGCAGCCCTTTCATGTTTAGTCGCATCATGTAGTCGACCTCAGTGGTTTGGGTTGTAGATGGCATAGGCGTAGGTTTCGCCAGATTCATCGAAAGCTAGTACCTTGTAGCGCTCCTTTGCGTCGGTCACGTCCATTCCGGGAGAGCCAAGAGGCATGCCCGGCACACTAAGCCCCACAATGTCCGGTCGCTCTGCAATGAGGGATTTGACTTGTTCAGCCGGGACATGACCTTCGATGACGTAGCCATCCACCAAGGCCGTGTGGCAAGAGGACAGATCACTGTTCGGGCCCGTGTGATGGGTCTCCTGCAGCGACTGGAGGTCCGAGGGGTCGAGATACTCGAGCTCGACGGTAAAGCCCGCTTCTTCCATATGATCAGCCCATCGCACACAGCACTCACAGTTCTCTGTCAGGTTCAGGGTGACCGTGGGCAGCGGCTCCGAGCTGAAGCCGATGTTGCACACGAAAACCAGGGCCGCAACCAGCAGCAAGGGAGTCGAACGGCAATCAAGTCGGTAGTAATTCATGGTTTGGCTCCTTGGGCATCAGTTTTGATTTCACCGGTATCGATCCGATTGAGGTGAAACTGTGCCGAACCTGTTGTGGGCCTCGGTAGGGGTTTCGTCAGGGGAATGTCAGGATGTTTTCCGGGGACGGCCATGCCATCGATCCAGCCGGGCACGAAGAAGTGCTTGCACACCCGCAGAAACCGTGTATAATCGGCGACGCTGCGGAACACAGCAGTGGTCGAATTTGATCGAAGTTCCCTTCCGGTACCCCCTTCAAGCTCCTCCATTTCCTGAATTTCCGAGTAACAGCAACACCGGACCCGGCCGTGTGGCATGGTCCATTACAAACTTGCAATACATTTAAAGGTAGACATCAATATGTCCAGCAATACCGGAACCGTGAAGTGGTTCAACGACGCGAAGGGCTTCGGCTTCATTTCCCAGGACGATGGCGGCAGTGACGTCTTTGTCCACTTCAGCGCCCTGACCGGCTCGGGCTTCAAGTCCCTGGCCGAAGGTGCGAAGGTGAGCTTCGACATCGTCAACGGCCCCAAGGGCCAGCAGGCAGAGAACGTCGTCACCCTCTAACAGGGGCGACAGACCGCATTGCCGCGAAAAACCCCGCCGCCGGCGGGGTTTTTCATGTCCGGTATTCCCGGAGTTCCACGTTCCCCCCGGTCACCGGCTACAGGCCACAGGAGACTCCTACGGTGTCAGCCACTCGCTGCAGTTGGTGAGTCTGCGCACCATCAGCGCCCGAAATTTCAGCCGTGGCCTGGTTGCAGCTGTCGAAGACGAACGTGACCTCGCCCCAATGCGATAGATCATCTGGCTGCACTGGGTCGCTGAACGAGCCGAGTTCCCCGTACAGCAGGTTGTAGGCAACCGACTCCCCGGTGGAGATATCACCGATCACCTCTTCGGTGATCAGCCACAAGGTCTCGCCGCTGTCGGCGTATCCATAGAAGTACCCGAACACACCCCCCGGCGTGGCGATGAAGTTCCAGCCCTGGCCGGCGGTGGCCGGGTCATACCAGGCACCGGTCAGCCCGGCTCCTGGCGTGACGCTGAATTCCACCAGCATGCTGACCTCGGGATTGTCTGCATCAGGCTGCACGGGATTGGGCACCTCGGAGACCAGCACGTATTGGCCTGGCGTGAGATCGGCATGAAAGTAGGCCGTCAGGGGAAAGTCCTGGCCGGCACCGGCATTCGGAAAGAGTGTCTGTACACCGCCAAGAAAGGTCTGTGGGCCGCGTTGGCCGCTGGCCGAGACCAGCGCACCGCTGTCGGCGTAGTAGCCGTCGGCACCGATGTCGAGGTAGTTAATCCAGCCATTGATCTCCTCGACAGTCGTTTCTCCATCGAGCCGGACCAGGTGGACGTCATGGCCCAGGCCATGGCCGTAGACGATGTTGTCTTCGAAGATGACCTCAAAGGTTGTCGGTCCTGGCTGTAAGTTCTCGGCTTCCAGCCTCAGACCCTCGGTTGAGGAGATACGTACCTCGACCTCACTTGCCGGCTCGGAAGACTCGTTGTCTGAATCGTCGACAACCTCCAGGCGATTGACCATGCCGTGGGTGGTATGGAATACACCCTCGGTGTCGAGCACGTAGCACTCAATGAAGTAGGTTCCCGGTTCCAGGTACACGGTCATGCTGCTGGTCATCCCGCCGCTGGTGAACCCCGGGCCACTGCTGGGGACGCTTTCGGCAGACCATTCGGGCATTCCGGGCAGCAGCACATCGAAGAATCCTCCGACGTCGACGTCTCCGGCGAAGTACGGATCCCAGGCATCCTGAAACGGCAATGACAACGCATCCATGTATTCCTCGACAGACAGGTCAGCCACATCATCGGGCACACGCACCATGTAACCGAAGTGCGTGGAACTGGAATGATTGCTCATCCGGATCGTCGTCCAGCCCGCCGGAATCACCTCGTCGGACAGGACGAACTCGTAATGCGCATGGGCATCGGCCAGGGGCGGATGCCGGGTGATGACCTCTAGTACATTGGTCCCATGGGGGTTCGACAAGGGTCCGTGCCCCTGGCCCTGGGCTTCTGGCGGTCCGGCCGTCGCCAGCATGGGGGCAGTCATCATGGCGATGACTGCAACCGGGATGAGGAATAGTTTGCCAACTCGGATATTCATGATTGCCTCCTGCAATTGATTTGGACAGCTCCGCCAGATGGCGGATGGATCCAGCCTGCACAAGGCGTCCCGGAGTGTCCTGAGAATCTGGTGAGACTTTCCTGCGAAAAATGTGGGGACACTCCGCCCGTGGTCAGTGCAGCACCAGGTCAATCCGGTAGACTGGGGCTCATGGTCATCAATCGAGGGGCAGACCATCAATGGAGTTGAACCGGGGATTCCAGCTGGGCGACTGGCTGGTGCTGCCAGAGGAAAGCCGGATCAGGGGACCGACCGGCGACGTCCACCTGACCCCGCGTGCCATGGCAGTGCTGGTCTACCTGGCCGAACAGTCAGGGCGCGTGGTCTCTCGCGATGAGTTCAATGAGCAATTGTGGGCGCCTGCGGTGGTCACCGACCATGCGCTCACCCAGTGCATCGCGGAGTTGCGCCGGGCGCTGGATGACTCGCCAGCTCATCCGCGCTTTATCGAAACCGTTCCAAAACGCGGGTATCGACTGAGTGCTACCGTCACGCCGATCGAGGCGACCCGGAAGGAGGCGTCATCTGCAGCGTCCCGCACTCAGCGTCACGGCTGGATTGCGCGCGCCGGAATGGCCATGTTTACCGCACTTTTGGTTGCCGCCGGACTTTGGCTCCTGGATCCCGATTCCGGACCAGAGTTCAAGCAGCACTCGATCGCGGTTCTGCCCTTCGAAAGGATTGGCGTTGAGCCGGCACTGCCGCTGGCCGATGGATTGCACCACGATCTGCTGACCCGTCTGTCGGATATCGAGGATCTGCGCGTCATTTCCAGCACGTCGGTCCGGCAGTACCGCGACACGGTGCAGACCATTCCCGAGATTGCGCGGCAGCTTGGCGTGGTCTGGGTGCTCGAAGGCGCGGTTCAGCAGATCGGGGCCGAGGTGCAGCTAAACGCACAGTTGATCGATGGCCGCGATGACACGCACGCCTGGGCCAAGACCTATCGCCGTTCACTGACGGCCGAGAACCTGTTCGCCATCCAGGCCGAACTGATCGAGGATATCGTTGGCTATCTGGCCACCGAACTGGATCCCGATCCGGCACGAGCGCGTTTCCGGCCGACTGACAACCTGGAGGCTTACACCCTGTATCTGCGCGGCCGAGCTTTTGCCGATCTGCGTACCGCCCCCGGTTTGCGCCAGGCCACGACCTACTTCCGACAGGCCATCGAGCGCGACGAAAACTATGCACTGGCCTGGGTCGGGCTGGCCGATGCGCTGACGCTGCTCTACGACTACGGCTACGCCGCGCACGAAGAGGTCGTGCCGGATGCACAAGCGGCCATCCAGCAGGCGAAGGACCTCGACCCGAAGCTGGCCGAAGCCCATGCCTCGCTCGGGCTGCTCTACACCGCCACCCGCAATGGCTCCAGGGCTGTTCAATCGCTCGAACGGGCCGTGGCCCTGCGACCCAGTTATGCCGAGGCGTATAACTGGCTGGCCTGGACCTATCTCGTGCTGGGCCAGCCGGAAAGAGCCCTGGAGAACGCGGTTCGCGCGGTCGAACTCGATCCCATGTCACCGGAAGCCTTGTCCAACCTGTTGCTGGCCCAAATCGGCACGGCCGAGCACGAAGCCGCGCTGGCAGCGGCCCGGCAGACAGGCGACATGGAGCTGGCCTTCACCACGTTTCAGTTCTACAAGGCGTTGGCGCTTTACCACCTCGGTGACCCACGCGCGATCGAATTGCTCGACGGGCTGAGCGCCGCCTGGGCCGGCGAAGGGCCGAGAGCGACCCTGGCACTGGCCTATATCGCCCGGGATGAACCGGACCGAGCGCGCGAGGTACTCGACGCCATTCGGGCCACCGACGACGCATTTGCCATCGGCCTGGTCAAGGCCGCCCTGGGCCAGGTGGACCAGGCAATCGAAATCTTCATGAACATCGAGGAGTGGGACTACTGGCCCGCCCTGTCCGTGCACTTCCTTTATCCCGAGGTGCTCGACCCCGTGCGCCGGGACCCGGGGTTCGAGGCCATCATGCACCAGGCCCTACTGTCCCACGGCGGTAAACCCGATACCTGATCCCGGCTGCATCACCCCGGGTGTCGGCAAGCAGACTCGCAGTCGGTGACACATTCTCCTTCGGTTCACCGTAGAGTAGAGTTGAAGCCAAAAAATGCAAGAGAACAGGGGAACGTAACCATGCAGCAACATCTGAGAAAGCCGGGCATCGGCGAACGGCTGGGACAGCTCGCCTACCTGCTCAAGCACACTTTCACCATTGTCGGGCGCGACCCCGGCATTCTGAGGCCCTGGGTACGGATGGCCATCTACAGCATGGTCATGACCACGCTGTTCTTTGCCGGCATTTTTTCCATCGTGATCGGCGCCTACGGTTTCGGGGCCTTGCTGCTCGTTGTCGCCGTGTGCATGTTTCTCTACAAGTTCTTCTACTTCGTTCGCCAGGAGCTCCGACAGAGCTGGCTGGTCAGCGAGGCATTGCAGGGGCGCACCCGCAGCGCCGACGAAGCCAAGGCCCGGGTGCGGGAGGTACGGTCCACCGCCCGGCGGATTGCCCTGATCGACATGCTGGTGGCCTGGATGCTTTCCATGGCGCGGCGCAACGGCAATGCCGGCCGCCTGGTGAGGCTGTTCATGCGCGGCATCGAGGAAGTCTGGGACCTGGTCAATCACTATCTCCTGCCGACCACGGCCGTGGACGGCTGCAACGTGCGCGAGGGGATTGGCCGCATGAAGGCGCTCCGGGACAACGTACCCGAAACGCTGACCGGCGTGTTCGGCATCGACATCGCCGCGCGCGCGGTCGGCACCATCATGGCACCGGTCTATGCGTTGCTGGTATTGCTGGCCATCGGCCTGGGCCTGTGGGTCGGCGACAGCATTGCCGCCTTCTACGTCGGTGACCTGCGCGAGATGCTCGGCGATGTCGAGGTCGACTTCCTGCCCGAAGTCATGCACTTTTCCTGGCTGCCGCTGCTTGTTGTGCTGTGGATGGGCAAGCTCGGAAGCGTTGTGCTCGAGCGCGTGACCACCTCGGTCAAGGTCATCTACTACTCGATCTTCTACATGCGCATCACTCACATCGAGGAGATCATTCCCGAGATCCGGGACGATCTGGACAGCTACCTGCGCATGGAAGCCGAAGAGGTGACGCCGGTGGCGGGACAGGACGCGCCGCAGCCGGATTCGGCCGGCTGATGGACCCCGGATGACGGGTTTGCCGGTCCCGGGCAGTTGCGGTATGTTGGGTTCAACCTTCACCGTGCCAGGACCGCATGGAAGACAACGCCCGGCAACGCAATATCGGCACCCTGCTGCTGGAACTGGGCAGGGTGACCGAACAGGACCTCGAACGTGCGCTGGAACATCAGCGTATTCAGGGCGGGTACTTCGGTCAGGCCCTGGTTGATCTGGGCATCGTCGAGCAGGAGGAACTGGATTTCGGGCTCGCCGCCCAGGCCAACCTGCCTTACCTGGTGCCGGATGTTGACCATATCGATCCGGATGTCGCCGGGCTGGTGCCGCCAACCTGGGCCCTGCGCCACAACGCCATGCCGGTGCAGCGCGAGGATGGCTGGCTGACCCTGCTGCTGGATTCACCCCTGAAGGCCGGGCTGGCCGAGCAGATCTCCCGGCGTACCGGTCTGTCAGTCAAGCTGGCGTTGTGTTCGCCACGCATTGTTCGTGACGCCATACGGCAGGTCTACAAGCTCGAACCGGTGCGTGAAAAGGCCGAGCGGGTGCTCTCGACCGAAGCGTTCTGGACGCTGGCCTCCTCTCCCAGCGCGAGCCGATGGGGTCTGAGCGTGCGTCGCGACTTGGTGATTGGCTGGATCGACAACGGCGACGGTGTAAAACGTCATCCTCTCATGCACAACTGGCTGGTGTTTCTCGACCGGCTGCTCTCGCCACCGCCCTCGCAGCTCTTGCCTGGCCACGGCATGCGCCAGTGGCGCGCCAGCGTACGCCCCGATCACTCCCCCACAGCAGTCAATGTGACCAGCCTCTCCGGTCCGGGCGGCCATGACCTGCTGTTTGAGCCCTTGCGCGAACGCGAAAGCGAACTGGCCAATCTTCCCGGCGCCTCCATCATCGCCAGCTTGCGCGAATCGGCGCGATCGGGCAAGACCGCGCTTGGCGTGCGCAGCCCGACGGGACAGGCGGCCCGCAGCCTGGTCACCCGCCTGCCGCGACTGCTGCTGAAATCAGGGCACCGCAGTGTGTGCCTTTTCCGCGAAGGCGGCCACACGATCAGCGAGGATGTGCTCATCCTCACACTGCCCGAAGACGGCAGCGAGGATGAATGGATCTCCTTTACGCGGGATCTGGCGCTGGATGCAGTCGGTGTTGAAATCGAACCGAGCAGCCAGTCAAGCTGGCAACAGGTGCTCGAGCTGGCGCCATTGACGCTGGTGGTCCTGACCGGCACCGGCGGCAAGCCGCCGGCCGGCCTGAGCTGGCACCTGTGGTGTGACGACGATCGGACGCCACGCTGGCAACTGGAATCGGCCTGAGCCGCCCACTGCATGGTGGGGCGGCCCGGGCCGGCCGGCGATCAGATCGGCCAGAGATCCCAGAACAAGGTGAACACCGACAGGCTGATGATCGCCAATCCGGCCAGCAGCAAACCGATGCGCGGTGCCGCGGCAAGGGCCGGCCGGTAGCGCCAGGCCTGCACCAGGGCAAGTATCCCCAGCAGGCCGGCCAGCGGTCCCAGCCAGGCAAACCAGCGCGCCCAGGAGACCATGCCGAACAACAACATGGCCTCGGTGATCTCGCTGGTGGCATGGATGGCCGCACCGAGTCCGCCCAGGTGTGTCAGGGCCACGGCCGAGGCCAGGAACATGAGAAAGCGACTGCCGCCGGCCGGAGTAAGGCCGCGACCCTCCAGCCGGCGCGCCAGCCAGCCGAATGACAGCACGATCAGGGTTGCCAGGGACAGGGCGGCGGACAGACCGCCCCAGACGGCATGACCGCGCAACCGATCCTCTTTTTCGGCATGCATGACGATTCCCCGGGTGACCGCCCGGCTGCGGAAGTAGGGAGCAATGTAGTCGGCGGCATCCTCCCCGTGTTCGATGCATTCGCGGTCGAGTTCGGCGGCGGGATCGTCGAAGTAGTCGTTGAGCAGGTCTCCGGCGCATTCCACCGAGCGGGTCGGTCCGTGGCCGGCATGCGGAAACACCACCAGCTCGCCGTTGGCAAAGCCGGGCATGATGTACTCGGCCAGCGGCACCGGTGTGATCGGGTCCCAGGCGCCGTTGACCACCAGCACCGGCAGGTCGGTTTCAACCAGCTCGAACTGGGCCGTATCGCGCGGCGTCAGGCCCACTTGTCGACAGACCTCCGGCGCTTCGGCAATCGCTTCCAGTGCACCGAAGGCATGGGCCAGCGTCGGGTAATCGCGAAAGTCCGAGGGCGCGGCTTCGGCCCAGCGGTCGACATAGCCATCGAGACAGCGCACGGCCGTCGACATGCCCCTGCTCATGCCCGGCCCCCCGGGCTGCTCCATCAGGGCAATGGCCCGGAAGAAGCGCTGGTCGCGACGCTCGGCCGCTCGCGTCAGGCCCTCGATGATGGCGGGAATGGCCGGGTGAGTGGACTGCTCGTAGAGCAGGCTGAAAGGCAGGCCGGCAATCAGGTCCTGGAACAGGTAGGCCTTGCCGGTGGGATAGCGTTCGTCGGCCTCGACTTCCAGCGCAACGGGTTCCTCGCTCATGGCCTCGATCGCGGCCATGTAGCGTTCGCGCAGATCGCCGAAGGCGCGGGCGCAGGCGGCCTGGTCCTCGCAGGCGTCGAACAGCATGTCCAGGTTGCGATCGTGCCAGTGCGGGATGCGCATCAGGTCGTGCAGGTCCAGCGGCACGATGGCGTCGATCACCGCGGCACGAATGCCGTCCGGATCGACCTTCATGTAGGCCTGGCCCAGTACGGAACCATAGGAAATACCCCAGACGTTCCAGTCATCCAGGCCCAGAGCCAACCGGAGCGCCTTGATGTCGCGCGCATTCTCGAAAGTGTGATAACCGGTGACATCGACTCCGCGCGCCTTCGCGCCCTCGATGCAGGCGCGGGTCTGTTCAAGCGCGGCACGCTGGCTGTCGACGAAATCGGGGCGGATGAAATCGGCGCGATTGCGATCGGCGAAGAACGGGCAGAAATCACCGGAGTGCCCGATGCCGCGCTGCTCAAGGATGTAGAGATCGCGCCGGGCGGTGATGCGGTGGTCCTTGAGACGTGCGACATACCCCTCGACCTTCACCCCCGGTCCGCCGGTCAGGTAAAGGGCCGGATCGTCGCGAACCTCGACCTCGTTGCCCTCGTGGTCCTCGCCGCGCGCGTTGATGCGCACGAAATGCAGTTCGATGGTTCGACTGCCCTCGACCTCGCGGTTCTCGGGCACCTGGATCAGGCCGCATTCGACCTCGCCCGGACCGTAATCGATGCGCCCGCGAAATGGACAGACGACAGTGTCGTATTCGGCCTGGCGCAGCCATTCGTAGTCGGCATCGGTCCGGGCCGGCAGACCGGGCGCTTCGTCCGATACCATTTCGGCCGGCACCATGACGAAATCATCCGGGGTTGTGGCCGCCGGGCTGGCGGCCAGGAATATCAGCGACAGGGGGAATAGCAAAGCGGCAAATCGGTACATGCGCGGTTTCCGGTGTTTGACGAAATTTTCACATCAGCCTACCCGATGCGCCAGCGCGTTACCAATCGGCGACCGGACACAGGGCATGCGGCCGGCAGACAATGACGAATGGCCTATTCCATCCGGGACGCTCTGGCGTTATGGTTTCGGGTGAATTTTTGTGTCCAGACACCAGGCGCCTGCGGGCGCCCATATCAGGAGGGTGACATCATGACGTTATTGATCCGGGCGCTTGCGCCTGCTGCTTTCTTCATGCTGGCATTCAGCCCGGCCGTCCAGGCCGAGCAGGCTGATTCGCTGGCCTATCTCGACCAGCTGCCCGAGCTGATCGACCGCGACCTGTTTTTTGGCGACCCCGAAATCTCGGGTGCCCAGCTCTCCCCGGACGGGCAGTACGTCACGTTCATGCGTCCTTATGAGGGGGTGCGCAACATCTGGATCAAGGAGCAGGGCCAGTCTTTTGACGACGCCCGCCCGCTGACGGCCGATAGCCGCCCGGTGCCCGGCTATTTCTGGACCCACGACTCCGGGTACGTGCTGTATGTCCAGGACCGCGATGGCGACGAGAACTTTCATGTCTGGGCCGTCGATCCACAGGGAGAACCCGATGACAACGGCGTGCCGGCCGCGCGCAACCTGACCGATGGCGAAGACGTTCGCGCCCAGATCATCTCCGTGCCGCGCAGCAACCCGGACCGGCTTGTCGTCGGCATCAACGACCGCGATCCGGCCCTGCATGACGTCTATGCCGTGTCCATCGCCACCGGCGAACGCGAACTGCTGATCGAGAATGTCGACAACGTGGCCGGATGGAGCGCCGACCTGGAGGGCAACATCCGCCTGGCGACCCGTCAGACCGATGCCGGCGGCACGGAAGTGATGCGCGTGGCCGACGGCGAACTGGGCGATGTCCTGTTCGAGTGTTCCTGGCAGGAAACCTGCGGCCCGGCCGGCTTTCTTCCCGACGGCGATCGGGTCTGGTTCCAGTCCAACCGGGGCGAGGATATTGACCTGGTCGGTCTTTATATCCTCGACCTTGAAAGCGGAGACACCGAACTGTTCGAGCGCGACCCCGAAGGCGAGGTCGATTTCGGTGGCGTGATTCTTTCGCCGGCCACCGATGAGCTGCTGGCCACCGTGTACGTGGGCGATCGGCCGCGGATCTATCCGCACGACGAGAACTTCGAGGCCGACCTCGAGTTCCTGCGCGAGAACCTGCCGGAAGGCGAAATCGGCATTAGCTCGATGACCGCCGACGAGCGACTCGCCCTGGTCAGCCTGTCACGCGACGTGGATCCGGGTACGGTCTACCTGTTCGACCGCGAGCAGCGCACGGTCGAGAAATTCTACCGGAGCCGCCCCGAGATCGACCCGGACCAGATGTCTGAAATGAAGCCGATTCGCTACACCGCACGCGACGGCCTGGAGATTCCCGCCTACCTGACGATTCCGCGCGGTGCCGATCCGGAGAACCTGGCGGTTGTCGCCCTGATTCACGGCGGACCGTGGGCCCGCGATACATGGGGTTACCGGTCCCAGGTGCAGTTTCTGGCCAATCGCGGCTATGCCGTGCTGCAGCCCAATTTCCGTGGCTCGGCCGGCTTCGGCAAGACCTTTCTCAATGCCGGCAACAACGAGTGGGGCGATGCCATGCAGGATGACATCACCGATGGCATCAAGCACCTGATCGAAGAAGGCATCGCCGATCCCGATCGGGTCTGCATCATGGGCGGCTCTTATGGCGGATACGCCACACTGGCCGGCATGGTCTTTACGCCCGAGCTGTATGCCTGCGGCGTGAATATTGTCGGGGTGTCCAACATCATTACTCTGCTCAACTCCATTCCGCCCTACTGGGGACCGATCCGGGAAATGTTCATCCGCCGGGTGGGTGATCCGGATACCGAGGAAGGTCGCAAGCAGCTCGAGCGGCAGTCGCCGATCAATCACGTCGAGCAGATTGCCAGCCCGCTGCTGGTCATTCACGGCGCCAACGACCCGCGGGTACGTCAGGCCGAGGCTGACCAGATTGTCGTGGCCATGCGCGAAAGCGATCTGCCGGTTGAGTACATCGTGGCGCCGGATGAAGGCCACGGTTTCCGCGGTCTCGAGAATCGCATGGCCATGTTTGCCCGCACCGAGGAGTTCCTCGCCAGCCATCTGGGAGGACGCTACCAGCCCGACATGGCCGAGGACATTGCCGTGCAGCTCGCTGCCATCACCGTCGATGTCGACGAAGTCGAGCTGCCGGACCTGGCCGACGAGCTGGCCGCCGCGCGCACCCGACCGCTGCCCACGGTCAATGCCGAACAGATCCTTGATGGGCGTCTGGAGTACGTGACCCGGCTTTCGGTCCAGGGCAATGAGCTGGAAGTGCCGGCCACGCGCACGATCGAGCGTACCGAACAGGACGGCCGCACCGTCATCGAAGTACGCTCAGAATCGAGCTCGCCGATGGGCGAGGCCAGCGACCGGATCGTGGTCGATGGGCGCACCTTGCGGCCGATCAAGCGTCGTGCCGAACAGGGCCCGGCCACCATCAAGGTCGATTTCGACAGCCGGCAGATCAGTGGCGAGATTGATGCGGGCGCCCAGCAGATACCCATCGACATCGAGCTCGACGCGCCCGTCTTTGGCGGTGAAACCGCCCTGGAGCTGGTGATCAGCGCATTGCCGCTGACACAGGATTACCGTCGGCCGCTGCGCTTTGCCGAGATCGGCATGCAACAACAGGTCCGCTACTTCAACCTGACGGTGACCGACAGGGAATCCATCGATGTGCCCGCGGGCGAGTTCGAAGCCTGGCGCATCGAGCTCTCCGCTCTGGACGACGAGGGTGGCGACCAAGTGATCTGGCGCAAAGCCGATGCACCCTACCAGGTGCTGCGGGTCCAGGGCCAACTGCCGCCCCAGATGGGTGGTGGCGAATTCACCACCGAGTTGACCGCCACGGACTAAGCCCGTTCCAGCATGCATCCGCCCCGGTCATCGCCGGGGCGGGTGCTCATCCCTCCCTGGCGAACGATCGAAAAGCCGCCAACGTCTTGTCGTCAAAAAGAACGAATCGCACCTGCAGGCTATCGGGTCGGTACTGCCGTACCGTGTCCATGGCAATTTCGGCGGCTTCCTCGAGCGGGTAACCGAAGGCACCGGCCGACAGCGCGGGAAACCCGACCGAGGCCAGTGCCTTTTTCTCGCACAAGCGAAGCGCATTGCGGTAAGCATCGGCCAGCAACCGGTCGGCCGGCTCGTCGATACCATAGCGCGGCCCCAGGGCATGAATAATCCACGGGTTGGGCAGCTTGTAGCCGCGGGTGATCACCGCCTGGCCCGGAGCGATGGGCGCTAGCGGCTGGCAGGCCTCGGCCAGTTGCGACCCGGCGGCCCGATGAATCGCACCAGCCACGCCACCCCCGGGCATCAGCTGGGCATTGGCGGCATTGACCACCGCGTCGAGATCGGGCTGATCGGTGATGTCGCCGGTGACGAGTTTGATGGGCATGGAGCAGCTCCGATAATCGGCAAGCCTGTGACTATTCTAACGAATGGAGCGTGGATAGCTGTTGGGGACGGTGAAAGGTGAAAGGTGTAAGGTGTAAGGTGTAAGGAAGAACCGGTTCGTTCGCTTCATGGTCTGGTTGCCATGAGCGATGCCTCGAACTTGGCCGGTGCTCATGATAAAAGAAGGGGCGATAATCCTGTTCACTTTTCACCTTTTACCGCCTTTATCCCCATGCCCGAATTGCCCGAAGTCGAAACCACCCGTCGCGGACTGGCGCCGCTGGTCGAGCGGGAGCGTATTGCCGCCATCACCGTGCGCCAGCGGGGGCTGCGCTGGCCGGTGCCGATCGAGGTCGACGGACTGGGCGGCGAAGTGATTCACGCGCTGGAACGGCGCGCCAAGTGGCTGATCTGGCATCTGGACAGCGGCTGCCTGCTCTGGCACCTGGGTATGTCAGGGTCGTTTCGCGGCTGGCTGGACGCACCCGCCCCCGGCCCGCACGACCATGTCGATGTGCAGATGGCCGGCGGCTATCTGGTTCGCTATACCGACCCGCGCCGCTTCGGAGCCCTGCTCTACTGTGCCGGCAGTCCACTTGAGCATCCACGCCTGGCTGGCCTGGGGCCTGAACCGCTGGGCGATAGATTCGATGGCGATCACCTGTGGCAACGGTCTCGGGGCAGACGAGCGCCCGTGAAATCCTTCATCATGGATTCGCGCATCGTGGTCGGTGTCGGCAATATCTATGCCTCCGAGGCGCTGTTCGACGCCGGCATCCATCCCACCCGGCCGGCGGGTCGGATCAGTCGCGAACGCTACCATCGACTTGCCGGGACCATCCGGGCCACCCTGGCCGCGGCCATCGAGGTGGGCGGCACTTCTCTGAGAGATTTCACCGTGGGCGACGGCACGCCGGGCTATTTCGGGCAATCGCTCAAAGTGTATGGCCGCGAGGGCCAACCGTGCCCAGGCTGCGGGGCCGCGGTGCGCCGGAAGGTTGTTGGTCAACGCAGTACTTTCTATTGCCCGGTTTGCCAGACCTGACGGTTCGGGGCTATGCTCGGGCCTCACCCGAAACGGGATTGAACCATGAGCACCAAGCGCATTGTCGGCATTGGCCTGCTGATCGTCGGCCTCGGCCTGCTGTTCTTCGGCTTCCAGGCCACCGATACCCTGACCGAGGAAGTCCATGAAACCCTCACCGGCCGCTTTACCGATGAAACCACCTGGTACCTGATCGGGGGAGCTGCCGCCGCGGTCGTCGGCTTGCTGCTGACGCTGTTTGGCGGGAAACGCTAAGGGGCCAGGGGAGGAGCGCACCACCACAGAGAACCTTTTCTGCCCCGGCGTGGTCTTTCCTAGGTGTGTCCGCGTGCCCGTCCGGCTGCGGCGGCAGCGTTCACATCGACATTTGTAATGCTGGACCGACGTGCGGCCCCTCGGGCCGTCGAGAGACCTGGACCTCATGATGCGAAGTCTTTTTGCCGCGCTGATCCTGTTGCCCTTACTGTCCTGGGCCGCTCCCGAATACGGCACGGTGGAGCGCGATCATATTCGCGCCGAGCTGATCGCCGAGATCACGGCCGTCGAGCCGGGCCAGTCTTTCTGGGCCGGACTCAGACTGGAACCCGACGACAACTGGCACACCTACTGGCTCAATCCGGGTGATTCGGGGCTGCCGACGCAACTGCACTGGGACCTGCCCGATGGCGTGAAAGCCGGCGAGATTGAATGGGCCTGGCCCGAAGCCCTGCAGATGGGCCACCTGGTCAACTACGGCTACAAGGACGGACACCTGTTGCCGGTGCGCATCGATACCCCGGACAGCCTCGTACCGGGCGAGACGCTCACGTTGGTGGTCGATGCCGCCTGGCTGGTGTGCGAGGAAATCTGCATTCCGGGCGACGCGACTTTGGCGCTGGATCTGGATGTAATCGATCACGGCCAGCGACGCGAATCGCCTCATGCCGCACTGTTTGCCGACACGCTTGAACGCGTGCCCGAGAAAGCGGGGTGGACGGCGCGCTTCAATACCGAAGGGGGCAATCTGAGTGTGCAGGTGGTCCCGGAAGACATCGACCTTTCCGGCGATCTGGCCTTTTTTGTCATCAACGACAACCTGGTCGAACATGCCCGGGAGCCCAGCGTGCTGGCCGAGAACGGCCAGATTCTTGTTTCTCAACCGCTGTCGGCCTATTTCAGCCGGGCGCCCGAACAGCTGGAATTTATCCTGGTCGACCACGACGCCGGGCAGGCCTGGCATCTTTCGGCCGAGACCGGCGAACTGCTCAGTGCCGGCGCGCTGGTCGACTCGTCGTCACCCGGCTGGGCACTGGCGCTGATTCTGGCGCTGGCCGGCGGTGTCTTGCTCAACCTCATGCCCTGCGTGTTTCCGGTGCTGTCGATCAAGGCCATGAGCCTGGTTTCCGGTGCCGGCCACGACCAGCGCGGTCATGGGCTGGCCTACACCGCCGGGGTGCTGGTCAGCTTTGCGGTGCTGGCGGCCGTGTTGCTGGCGCTGCGCGCCGGCGGCGAAGCCATAGGCTGGGGATTCCAGCTGCAATCGGCCTGGTTCGTTGCCCTGCTGGTCTACATCCTGTTTGCCCTGGGTCTTTCATTGTCGGGACTGTTCGATTTTGGGACCCGGCTGATGGGCATTGGCCAGGGGCTGACCGAGAAGGGGGGTTCCAGGGGCTCATTCTTTACCGGCGTGCTGGCCTGCGTGGTGGCCAGCCCCTGTACCGCCCCCTTCATGGGCGCGGCTCTGGGCGCGGCGGTGTTCATGCCCTGGCCCATGGCCATGAGCGTGTTTCTTGCCCTCGGGTTCGGGCTGGCGCTGCCCATGCTGGTTCTGAGCTTCAGCCCGGCATTGGCGCGCCGCCTGCCACGACCGGGGCCGTGGATGGAGACCTTCAAGCAGGCCATGGCTTTTCCGCTCTACCTGGCCGTGGTCTGGCTGCTGTGGGTACTGGCCCGGCAGACCGATCCCACCGGCCTGGCGCTGGTGCTGTCGGGCATGGTGGTGCTGGCCTTTGCCCTGTGGCTGGGCGGGCGTGAGTCACGTGGGGAAAGCCTGGTGGTCGCCCGGCATGCGGCCGTGGGGCTGAGCCTGATCTTCGTGCTCTCGACCCTGTTTTCGGCCGATCGTTTCGGTGGCGCGGAAGCGGTATCGGTCGACAACGCACACTGGGAAACGTATTCGGCCGAAACCCTGGCCGAGTTGCGCGACGACCCCGAACGTGCCGTGCTGGTCAACATGACCGCCGACTGGTGCATCACCTGCCTGGTCAACGAACGCGTGGCGCTGAACACGTCGGCAGTGCGCGAGGCCATGGAAGAGAACGACGTGGTCTATCTCAAGGGCGACTGGACCCGGCGCGACCCGGACATCACCGAGTACCTTTCAAGCTACGACCGCAACGGCGTACCGCTTTACGTGCTGTATCCGAGAAATGGTGAGGACCCAAGGGTTCTGCCCCAGGTACTCACCCCGCAACTGGTCATTCAGGCACTGGAACGTTCCTGAGGCCAGTCATAATAGACTGTTCCACATCGACCCATCCAAACAAACCAACGACAATCAAGGAGTACACGATGCCTTACCGAATGATGCAAGTGTTGGCCACCAGTCTGCTGCTGGCCCTGTCCACCGCAGTGATTGCCGCTCCTCAGATCGGTCAACCCGCACCCGATTTCACGCTGACCGACACCCAGGGCAATGAAGTGTCGCTGTCTGATTTTCGCGGCCAGACCGTGATCCTGGAATGGACCAATCACGACTGTCCATTTGTGGTCAAACACTACCAGCCCGGCAACATGCAGGACCAGCAGCGCCTGGCCCGCAATCAACATGATGCGGTCTGGCTGTCGATCATCTCCTCGCGGCCCGGTGCCCAGGGTCACGTGTCGCCTGAAGAAGCCGACGAGCTGACAGCCAGCCGTGATGCCTATCCCAACGCAGTACTGATCGACGAGCCCGGCGATGTCGGCCGTGCCTATGACGCCCGCGTCACCCCGCACATGTACATCATCGATGCCGAGGGCATCCTGCGCTACATGGGCGGTATCGACTCCAACCCCAGCCGCGATCCCGAAGACATTCCCGACGCCACCCAGTACGTCGTGGTCGCACTCGAGCAGATGGCCGCTGGCGAGGAAATCACCGATTCGGTAACCCGTCCGTACGGTTGCCAGGTGCATTACTGATCGATCCTTTTTCTGGCCGGGCACGGACACCGTGCCCGGCCCGCACTTGCCCATGCTTTTATTGCGGTAGATTCCGGTTGTGGTGGCGGGGTGGCGAGCAGCCTTGCGCGGGGCCGGAACCGAGGTGAATCGCCTAGCGGGCAGTCCAACTCCGATGGCGTTCTGGTGCCACCTAATCGCGCCGTGCAAGTTCAAACGCAAGACTGCGCAATGACTCATGCGGGTTGACCGAAGCACGGATCGACTGTGCCTGCCTTCATCACCTCGAACCCGGCCCCGCGCAAGACTACTCGCCACCTGATGTGTATGAGGAGGTTGATGACGGTGGGTCAATAGCGGCACCTGACCACTATCGGTCTACTCCCACATATCGAAGCGGGTGGTACTCGAGCGAGGTCGGCCTGAGCGCTAGCGGGCCGAGATCGCTCGAATGCTACCCGCTGCTCCACCTCAATGGTCAGGTGCCTCCAAACCGCCGTTGGGAACAACTCCCAACTTGTCGGGGGTTCCGCGCGCGGCTGCGCTATAGTCAGGGCTTTCCCCCTCGCGTTATCAGCATGAAGAACCCCGCAAACCATGACTCAACCCTGGACACCGCCTGCGTGCACGCCGGCGAAGAGAAGCTGGAGGCCCGTTTCGGTCTCAACACCCCGGTGATCACCAGTTCGGCGTTCGATTACACCGATGGCGAGGTGCGCTATCCGCGCTATCACAACAGCCTCAACCATCAGGTCGTGGCTGCGAAGATCGCCCGGCTGGAAGGCGCCGAAGCCGGGCTGGTGACCGCCAGCGGCATGGGCTCAATCAGCGCCGTGTTCCTGTCCCTGATGAAACCGGGCGATCACGCCGTCCTGCTCGACGGGCTCTACGGCGGCACCACCGACCTGGTCGAAGGGCTGCTCACCCCGTCAGGTTTTCGATTTTCGATCTGGGATGGCGACCCCGACCATCTCGACAGCCTGATCACGCCGCATACCCGCCTGCTGCTGGTCGAATCGCCAACCAACCCGCTCATGACCATCGTCGATCTCGAACACACTGCCGCCATCGCACAGCAGCACGACACCGTCAGCGTGATCGACAACACCTTCGCCACCCCGGTGGTGCAACAACCGATCCGGCATGGCTTCGACCTGGTCGTCCATTCCGGGACCAAGTATCTCGGCGGACATTCCGACCTGCTATGCGGTGCGCTGGCCGGCAGCAAGGAACTGATTGAGCACATTCATCCGACCGTCGTGCGACTGGGTTCAAGCCTCAACGGCCAGGATCTCTACCTGCTCGAACGTTCCCTCAAGACACTCTCGCTTCGGGTCAGGCAGCAGTCGGCCAATGCCCTGGAACTGGCCCGTCGGCTCGACGGGCACGAGGCCATCGACGAGGTGCTCTATCCGGGCCTGCCCGAACACCCGTCTCACACTATCGCCAGCGGCCAGATGAAAGGCTTCGGCGGCATGCTGTCGTTGCGGCTCGGAAAGGATCGCGACCCCACCCGTTTTCTCGACGCGCTGGAGCTGATTCGCCCGGCCATCAGCCTGGGTGGCGTGGAAACCACGATTTCCCAGCCATCACGTTCCAGCCATGCCAAGCTCGGCGACTCCGAACGGAATCGACTGGACATCGATGATCACCTGTTCCGGCTATCGACCGGCATCGAGGGCGTGGATGATCTGTGGCATGATCTTCGCCATGCGCTGAACTAGGAGCCCCCTGGTGTTTCGCAGTCTGCCACTGATCGTCGCCCTGGCCCTGCTGGGCTGGGCATTCTGGTCCAGCGAGACAGTGGCCGACATCGCCTCCGGCGTGGCCCTTTTCCTGTTCGGCATGATGGCGCTGGAACAGGGCCTGCGCGGACTGACCGGCGGCACGCTGGAACGTCTGCTGAGGTTGTCGACGGACCGGCTCTGGAAGGGGCTGACTTTCGGTGCGGCTTCCACGGCGCTGACCCAGTCGAGCACGCTGGTCTCGTTGCTGACCATCTCCTTTCTCAGTTCCGGACTGCTTGGGCTGCAGCAAGGGCTGGGGGTGATCTTCGGCGCCAACCTGGGCACCACCACCGGCGCCTGGCTGATGGCCGGGCCGGCACTGCACTTCAATATCGGGCGCGGCGCATTGCCAATGCTGACCTTCGGCGTGGTATTCATTCTCACCCGCCAGGTGACCCTGCGTTCGCTGGGCTGGGTACTGGTCGGAATCGGCTTCCTGTTTCTGGGCATTCAATGGATGAAGGACGGCTTCGAAGCCTTTCAGCAGGCCTTCGACCTGACGGCCTGGACCATGACCGGTTGGCAGGGACTGGTGGTCTACACCGCCATCGGCATCTTCGCGACGGTGATCATGCAGTCCAGCCATGCCACGCTGATTCTGACCATCACCGCCCTGGCCGCCGGACAGATTGGGTACGAGAATGCGCTGGCCATTTCCATTGGCGCCAACATCGGCACGGCGGTGTCTACCGGATTGGCGGCCATCACCGCCAATATCGAGGGCCGACGACTGGCCGGTGCCCACCTGTTGTTCAATCTGGTCACTGCGGCCGTGGCACTATTACTGATAACGCCTTTCATGCTGGCCGTGGAGTGGCTGGCCGGACTGCTGAGCCTGGCCGAAGAAAACCATGCCGTGCGACTGGCCATCTTCCACACCCTGTTCAACCTGGCCGGCATCCTGATCATGGTGCCGCTGATCCCGTCCATGGTAAGGGTCCTCGAGCGTGTGTTCCGGAGCAAGCCGGCACCGGCCAGCAAGCCGCGCTACATCGGCAAGGCGGTTGCCGACATCCCGGGCCCAGCCATGGAAGCCGCGCGCAAGGAACTGGTGCGCCTTTTCGGTCGCATCTTCAAGATCATTGCCACATCACTGAACTACGAGCCGGCCGAATTGCGCAACGCGGTCGACCGGGAAAAGTTCAAGACACCCCCGCATCGTGTGCGCTCACACGACCTGGATGCACTGTACCAGGAGCGGGTCAAACCACTTCACGGCCTGATCGTGGATTTTCTGGCCCGGGTTCCCGTCCGGGGCGAGCGGGCCCGCCAACTCGTTATGATGCGGACATCGAGCCAGCGTTTGCTCGAATCGGTCAAAGACACCAAGCACCTTCAGAAAAATATGGTGCGTTACCTGCGCTCGTCAAATCCCGGTATTCGTGGTGAGTACCTGGCCATTCGCGCCAACCTCGGAGAACTGCTGCAGCGGCTCGAAGCGCTTTCACGCGACCCGGGCGAAGACCTTGAACTCAGCCTGGGGGAATTGGCAGCACGTGCCGAAACCAATGACATCGTCACCAACGGTCATCTTGACCAACTTATCCGCGATCGAGCAATCACTGCCGAACAGGCCACCTCGCTGATGAACGACAGCGCCTACGCCTACCGAATCGCAAGCAACCTGATTGCGGCTGCGCGTGCACTTTTCCTGCCGTTCGAGGAGCTGGACGCCGAACTGCGCGAAGAGCTGGCGCTGGAGTCGGGTGAGTTACGCGACATCCTGCAATCGTCGGATGAAACAAGCAGGCAACAAGGAGGACATTCTCCATGAGTGGAAAGTCCAACCTGAGGAAATTCCGGGAGTTCCTCTCCAGTGACTATCGCGACCAGCTCAAAAAACGCGACAAGCTCCGGAAGATGCTCGGGCAGATGCGCAAAAAGCAGCGCCGGCTCGAATCGGAACTGGAAGCCGAAAAGCAGCCCGATGCGCGCGAGCTGCTCGAAATGCAGATCCGGCTGCTGCGCGAACAGCGCCGCAAGGGCATCAATTTGCTGCGCGAACTTCGCCAAGCCCGCAAGAAGGGCGACAAGGACTAACCGGCTTCCCCGAGTCAACCTCAAAGCCACCAGGCCAGATACTCAGGCCTGCCTGCTCCACTCCCGGTAAGGGTGATCAATCAGATTGGAGTTGAAATAGCGCGGGTCATCAGAGACCTCCTCGCCCAGCCACTCGGGGCGCTCGAAGGCTTCGTCCTCGGCCTCGAGTTCGATTTCAGCGACTACCAGTCCGTGGTTATCGCCATTGAACTCGTCGACTTCCCAGACATGGTTGCCATGCTCGATCCGGTAGCGGGTCTTGTCGATGAACGGTTGGTAACAGAGGGTATCGAGCATGACCTCGGCATCAGCCAGTGGAATCGGATATTCGAATTCCAGCCGTGTGATCCCCTCGCTCTGTCCCTTGATCGTCAGCCAGGCGTCATCTTCGATCACGCGGACGCGCACCACCCGCTGCTTGTCGGTCGACAGGTAAGCCTGACGAACACGTTCGCCCTTGCCAGGCTGCTTCCAGCCCGGACCGGCGACCAGAAATTTGCGTTCGATCTCTGTATGGGTCATGGATATGAGGAGGTGAAAGGTAAAAGGTGAGAGGTGAAAGGGGGTACGAAAAACGCCGGCCCATGGCCGGCGTCTTTCTTGATGCAAGATGTCCGACCGTCAGCGGGCGCCGGGTTCGGCGAACTTGGCCATCCAGTCGGCCACCTGCTCGTACCAGTAGATGGAGTTGTTCGGCTTGAGAATCCAGTGGTTCTCGTCCGGGTAGTAGATCAGGCGCGACTCGATGCCCTTGCTCTGCATGGTGCGGAACAGTTCGAAGGCCTGGCCGACCGGCACGCGGTAGTCGAGCTGACCATGAATGATCAGTGCCGGGGTATGGAAATCCTCGGCGAAGTAGTGCGGCGAGATGTCCCGGTAGATGCTCGGGTCATCCCAGTAGTTGCCGAAACGCACCGAGTGCACGGCAAAGTCGGCCGCCATCTGCGAGTACATGTTGTAAACCGGGGCGTGAATCAGCAGCGTTTTGAAGGGGTGATCCTTGCCCAGCAGGATGGAAGACAGGTAGCCGCCGTAACTGCCACCGCCGGCGACCATGCGCTCGTCGTCGATCCAGTCCTGGTCGGCAAACCAGTCGGCCGCGGCGATGGTGTCGTTGTAGGGCGCGGTGATCCAGTCGGGGTTGATGTAGTCGGTGAAGTCCTGGCCCCAGCCCGGTGTGCCGTGGAAATTGTGCCAGGCGGTGACGTAGCCCCAGGAGGCGAAGGTCTGGGCATTCCAGCGGTAGTGGAAGCCGTCGGTGATCGGGCTGTGCGGGCCGCCGTGAATCAGCAGGAACAGCGGGTATTCCTTGCTTTCGTCGAAGCCGGGCGGGTAGTTGACCCACATCTGGATCTCCTCGCCATTGTGGCCGGTGTAGGTCACCGACTCGTAGGTGCCCAGGTCGACCTCGGCGAGCAGCTCGTTGTTGATGGTATCCAGGCGGGTGGGCTCGCCGCTGTCGGCATCGAGTCTGACCAGGCGGGCCGGGTACAGGAAGCTTTCGTTGGTCGCCACCATCGTGCCGTCCTCGGCGATGCTCAGACCGCCGAAGTTGGTCGCACCGGTGACCGCGCGAACCTCGCCATCGAGGTCGATGTGGAAAACCCGGGTGGTGCCATCATCGGCGGCGATACCAAACCAGCCGTTGCTGTCGGCGGCCCAGACCAGCCCGCCCGGCGAGCGATCCCAGTCGTCGGTGACGCTGCGGGTCTCGCCGGTTTCCAGGTCATGCAGCTGGATGTTGACGGTGTCGGCATAGAAACCGGGGATCTGCTGTCCACCCCAGGCCAGCCAGCGTCCGTCCGGGCTGAACATCGGCGACGAGTCGCCGGCCGGGTTGTCGCTGAGATTCTCGGCGCTGTCGCCGCCGATCTCGGCGAGAAAGACGTCAGTGGAGGGGTCGACATGATCATCGCGATCGGACAGGAAGGCGATATGGGTTTCGGCGGGATGAATGTCGAAGCTGCCGGCACCCTGGGAAGAGCGCGGCAGTTCGCGTCCCAGCGGCTGGGTGACCGGCTCGATGTCGCCGCCATCGGCGGGAATGCGGAACACGTGCGCCTGGCGATCCTCTTCGATCCAGTGATCCCAGAACGAGTAGGGCAGCGCGTTCCACTGGCGGGCCGAAACATGCGAATCGGCCTCGGCCTGCTGCTGCTCCTCGATTTCCTCCCAGGTCTTGTCCGGCCACACCCGCGAGATGAAATACAGGTACTCGCCCACCCACTTGACGCCATTGACGCCGGTGGGCACCTCGGTGAGGCGCTCGGCCTCGCCGGGGCGGTCCATGGGCAGGAGATAGATCTGCGTGGCCTCGTCATCATCACGGCGGCTGGTGAAGGCCAGCGTGCTGCCGTCGGGAGAGAACACCGCGTTGCCTGCCGAGACCCCGCTGGCGGTCAGTGGCCGTTCGACCGTACCGTCGGTGTGAAACAGCCACAGCCGGGTCTCGGAGGAATCATCATCGGTGTCGTAGGCGGTGACCGGCGCGACCACGTGACCGCCCTCGGGGGCAATCACCGGCGAGCCGATGCGCTCAAGCTGCCACAACACCTCGACCGACAACGGCTTGATGTCGTCGGTCAGTGCAATGGCAGGCAGCAGAAGGATCAGAATGAATATCAGTTTTCTCATTGTTTGCCTCTGTTTGGGGTGTTTTGGTTAGAGGGGGAGAAGGGGAGAGGGGGAGAGGAATACCCTTGCCATGGAGCCGACTGTGTCCTCTTCCGTCTCTCCCTCTTCCCCTCTTATCCTCTACCCTTCAATACAACACCAGCCGATCGACATCCATGGTGTAGGCGGCATCGGCAGTGTCATTGGAAATGTCCTCGATATTGAGCGTGCCTTCCATCCAGAAGGCATCCCAGATGTTGACCATGGGAATGGGTTCTTCCAGGCGGCCGTAGATAATCTGGTTGGCCGGCGGTGGTGGCACGTGAATGCAGGCGCCGAAGTAGGGCACCAGGAAAAATTCTTTGAGCTTGCCGTTGCCGTCGGTTTCCACCGGGACCACGAAACCGGGAATGCGAACATTCTCGCCATCGAGCTTGCCGACGGTGGTGTAGGACTGGAACGGTTCGGGGGCCTCGAAGCCGGAGTGATCCACTTCACTGGACTCGGCCAGCCAGGTCTCGGCCTCTTCTTCGGGCATCAGTTCCAGCCACTCGAGTTCACGCGGCTCGTCTGCCAGCGCGGGCAAGGCCAGTGACAGGGTGGTGGCGGTCAACAAGACGAGTCGCAGCTTGTTCATCGGTTCGAACTCCTCATCGAATAGGTGTTCTTCGGCAGCCTGTTGAGACTGTGGTTGACCGAGTCTGGTTCACATTCTCACCTGCATGCCGTCGGCCAGTGTCCGGCGATAGGCCATCAACGCCGGGACCAGGCCGATGGCCAGACCCGCGCCCAGGATGCCGGCGAGCACCAGCCAAAGGGCACCAGCCGGCCAGCTTGCCACGACATGCAGACCGAAAGTGGTCAGCAACCATGGCGCGGCCAGCGCCTGAGCCAGCAGCGCCAGCGCGACGCCCGCGATAATGCCACAGGCGGCGATGAGACCGGCCTCGAACACCAGCAATCCGGCAATCTGCCACGGCCGGGCCCCGTTGGCTCGCAGTATGGCCATTTCGCGTCGGCGCTCGTTGAGCGTGGTGAGCAGCACGGTGAGCATGCCGAGCAGCCCGGCGAGCACCACCATGCCGGCGACCACGCGCAGGATCTGTTCGGCCAGACCGGTGATGCGCCACAACTCCTGCAGGGTGATACCGGGCATGATCGCGGTGAGGGCTTCAGCCCGGTAATCGTTGATTCGGCGCTGCAAACCGAACACGGCCGCTCGGGTCTGCAGTCCCAGCAGTACGGCGGTCACGCTTTCAGGGTGCAACTCCCCGGCACGCTCACGCGCCTGATCGGGATCGATCTCGGCGCCGGGCATTCGGGTGCCACGCTCCCAGCCGATATGGATGGCGCGATGGGCCGGCAGAGAAATGTAAAGGGTCTGGTCAACTGGGGTGCCGGTCGGCGCCAGAATCCCGGAAATGGTAAACGGGTGATCCTCATGCTGCTGCAAGGCCGTGCTCCCGGTCCCGTGCGACAGCACGATGCGGTCAGCGATGTCGTAACCGAGCTGGCGTGCGACCTGGTGGCCGACCACCACATCGAACAGGTCGTCGAAGGCCTGGCCTTCGGCGAACTCCAGCGCACGGCGATCGCCGTAGCGGAAATACTCGAACAGGGCATCGCTGGTACCCATCACCCGGTAGCCGCGATGCATGTCGCCCAGCGCCATGGGAATGGCCCAGGCCACATCACTGGTGCCGGCCAGCTCCTGGTAGGTCTGCCAGGAGACGTTGTTGGTGGCATCACCGATGCCGAAGACCGAGTAGAGCAGCAGCTGGATGGGCGCAGTTCTTGCCCCGACGATCAGGTCGGTGCCCGAGACCGAGCGGTAGAAGCCGTCGCGCACTTCCGAGCGCATCTGCTCGACCAGCACCAGCAGGCCGATGGACAGGGCAATCGTGAGTACCGTGAGGACCACGGCAAAGCGGCGGTTGATCAGCGAACGCAGCGCCAGGCCGAACAGGTTCATGTCACTACCCCAGCGCGGTTGATCTCCGATAGGCTGACCCGGCGATCGAACTGGCCGGCCAGCGACGGGTCGTGACTGACGAACAGCAGCGCACTGCCGGCGGCCTCGACCTGGCCGAACAGCAGATCGATGAAGGCTTCGCGGCGGTCATGGTCCAGCGCGGAAGTGGGTTCGTCAGCCAGCACCAGGCGTGGCTTGCCGATCAGCGCCCGGGCGGCAGCCACGCGTTGTTGCTGACCGACGCTGAGGGTATCAGCCCGCTTGCCGCGCAGGGCGGGCGCCAGGCCCATGCCATCGAGCAGCGCGTCGGCAGCCTCGACCACATTACCGGCACGCCGGGCACGTGCCTTCGAGAAACGACACGGCAGCATGACGTTGGCACGAACATCCAGCCAGGGCAGCAGGTTGAACTGCTGGAAGATCACGCCCAGGTGCTCGGCGCGGAAGCGGTCGCGCCGGGCCGCCGACAAGGCACCGAGATCGGTCTGATCGAAGCGGATGCGTCCGCTTGCCGGTCGGATCAATCCACCAATGGCGGCCAGCAGGGTGGATTTGCCCGAGCCGCTGGGTCCCTGCAAGAAAACGCGTTCACCCGGTGCGATGCGGAATTCAGGCAGATCCAGCACCGGCTGGCTGTCCCCCGGCCAGGTGAAGCGAAGATCTTCGATCTGCAGCAACTCGGGCATGATGGGTTACTGCAGGCGGATGCGGGCGTCGCTGGCAGTCAGTCGCAGTCGCTCGGCGTGGGTTTCGGTCAGGACATCCATGCGGATCTCCTCGTTGGCGGGATAGTCCTCGAACAATTTCAGTTCCAGCCATTCCAGTCGTTCGGGCTGTTCGCAGGTGATGTCGAGTTCGAGATGGAATTCAGCATGCTCGTGGTGGTTATGGTCATGGTCGTCGCCATGATCGTAAGCGTCTGCGGCCCCAAAACCTGGCGCGGCCAGTTCAAGCTGCTCAATTCGGCATTCGCCATGTGGATGGAATGCCAGCCAGGTACCCGACTCCAGGAAGTGCTGGACTTCGCTCAATCGTCCGCGCTGAGCCTCGTCCCTGGGTGCATGTTCGAAACCAACCAGGTTCATCCCCGGCACCACCAGCGACAGATTCAGACGACCCGAGTCCTTGGCCAGCGTTCCGGTCGCCTGTCCATGGACATGGGCGCCGTGCTGGCGCTCCAGCGAGGCGGCTTGCGTGGTCATGGCGAATACGGCGGCGGCAAATGGCATCAACAGGGCAAGCAGCGGTTTCATAGTGTCGTCTCCTGCATCAGGCTGGAATGATAGCGGTTCGTGGGATGTTATAATATAACACTCTTGCTTAATAGAGATCCATCATGCGCTTCTCCCGCTGGCCCGACCGCCTCGGCATGGTCATCGCCATCGGCTGCGGTATCCACTGCGCTGCCATGACCATTGCATTCCTGGCCTGGCCGGCATTGTGGCTTAATCGCAGTCTGTGGGAACGCGGCGTGTGGCAACAATTGATTGTTGTCGAGTGGACGCTGCTCGGGCTGGCCTGGGTGCTGATTCTGAGCACCTCCGTCCTTGGCTGGCTCGGTCATGGGCGCTGGCAGCCGCCGGTGCTGGGTTTGGCCGGGATCAGTCTGATGACCGCCTCGATCGTCTCGCCATTGCACACTCTGGGCTACTGGGGCAGCGGGCTGGCCCTGTTGGGCGGCGTCATGGTGGCAACCGCCCACTGGATGAACCTGCGACTGGCCTGTCAGAGGGGCCGGGCACCGCCCCGGAAACGGTCGGGTTTGCATGGCCCCGGCGCTTGACGCACAATTGCGCGCTTAAGCCACGTGAATTCTCGGGGAAAGAACAACAATGCAGACAACTTCCATTCACGGCATGTGGTCATCGCGCCTGGCCTTCATTCTCGCCGCCACCGGCTCTGCGGTGGGCCTGGGCAACATCTGGCGCTTTCCGTATGTGACCTCCGACAATGGCGGCGGCGCCTTTGTGCTGATCTATCTGGCCTGTATTCTGCTGGTCGGCCTGCCGATCATGTGGACCGAGATCGTCATCGGCCGGCGCGGGAGAATGAGTCCGATCAACTCGATCCGCGAGCTGGCCGATGATGCCGGAGCATCGCGCAAGTGGATGGGCCTGGGCATCATCGGGGTGCTGGCCGGGTTCCTGATCCTGTCGTTCTACTCGGTCGTGGCCGGGTGGACGCTGCACTACGGCTTTCTTTATCTCAAGGAGCTGTTTGGTGGCACGCCCATCACCGACCCCGAAGCCACATTCACTGGTCTGTTGGCCAGTCCCGGCGAACTTACTTTCTGGCATGGCCTGTTTATGCTGATGACCATGGGGGTGGTGGCCTTTGGCGTCGAAAAGGGACTGGAAAGGGCGGTGAGCATTCTCATGCCGATGCTGTTCGTGTTGCTGCTGGTGCTGCTCGGCTACGGCATGAACACCGGGTATTTCACGGACGCCGCCTCATTCCTGTTCCGTCCCGACTGGTCCCAGGTCTCCGGTGGCATGATCGTGACGGCCATGGGGCAGGCCTTCTTTACCCTGAGCCTGGGCATGTGCGCCATCATGACTTACGGTGCCTACCTGCCATCGGGGGTCAATATCCCCAAGGTTGGCATTACCGTGGCCGCCACCGATACCGTGGTGGCACTGATTGCCGGCCTGGCCATCTTCCCCATCGTGATCTCTTTCGGCCTCGATCCGGAAGGTGGCGGTGCCGGCCTAATCTTCACCTCGTTGCCTCTGGCCTTTGCCGAGATGCCGTTCGGCATTATCTATGGCTTCCTGTTCTTCACCCTGCTCTCGATTGCCGCCTGGACCAGCGGAATTTCGCTGATGGAACCGGCCACCGCCTATATCGTGGAATCAACCAACCTGTCGCGCAAAGCCGCCGCGCTTTGCGTGGCCGCGGTGGCCTGGATCATGGGGCTGGCCTCCGTGTTCTCGTTCAACCTGTGGGCGGAGGTCTCGATCGGCGGCCGGGATGTGATGAGTGCCATCGAATACGTGGCCAATGACATCATGCTACCCGTGGGCGGGTTACTGACCGCCCTGTTCGGCGGCTGGATACTTTCCAGCCGGATCACGCGCGAGGAGCTGGACAAGAAGATGCCGACCTGGGCCTTCAATGCCTGGCTCTGGATCACTCGCATCGTCACTCCGGCGCTGATCCTGGTGGTGCTGGCCGGCTTGTTCGGAATCATCTGAGCCGGCCAAAACCCGCCCGATCCCGCGTCCTCACCATCGCTGTAGCCAGCCGGCAGCCCGATTACCGGGCTGCCGGCTTTGCGCACGGCCTGCGTTCATCCGCGATTTCACGATTCAAGTCAGCGCCTTGGCTAAGATTCATAGGGCATAAAGATATGTGATGGAAGTCTCATATTTTTGGGGTATTGAGATATATTGCAAAAAATTCGAGACGCTTAGCGTAGTTTTCCGCACGCTCTTGGGCCATGATGTCGGTCTGTTTCCAGGGGCTGCTTCGGAATTCTGATGCAGCAGGGGCGAGCAGATTTCCATTCAACAGAACCATCATTTCCACGGGGAGAAGAAAGTGAAATTCCATTCTTGTTGGCAGAACGCCTGGCGTTCGTTGCTACCGGCTGTCGTGCTGGTGGCATTGTTGGTGCAGACCGCGCAAGGGCAGGTCGTTCGTTCATTCGACGAACGCGCCAGCTTCAGCGAACGCGGCGACATCTATCTGATCGGCAACACACTGTTGACCTGTGAGCCTGGCGGCACCCCGGACTGTTCGCAGGTGCAGTCGGGAGAGGTTTCGGGCAACAACAATCGGCAAATGCAGTATGTGAATATTGATGGCGGCGCCGGATTCGACAATTCCTCCAGCGCCGACCTGATCCTGCCGCCCGATACCGAGGTCCTGTTTGCCGGCCTTTACTGGGGTGCGCGGGCAGAGCCGACAGACGCGGATCGCGAAACCATCCAGTTGCGCGAGCCCGGCGCCACGTCGTATCAGACCATCACCTCTGTTCAGACCGACACCATCACCGCCCAGGGCACGGCAGCAACCAGACCCTACCAGGGTTTTGCCGATGTGACCTCCATTGTGCAGGCGGCCGGCACCGGCACCTATTATGTCGGTGATCTCACGGCCAGCCTGGGCAATGACGGACTGGGATTCTATGGCGGATGGAGCCTGGTGGTTGTCGTCGAGGATCCCGCCGAACCGTTTCGCCGCCTCAGCGTTTACGACGGCGCGGCCAATATTGCCGGGTCTACGACTGAAACGGTGAACATTTCAGGTTTGCTGACCCCTTCCAGCGGGTCGTTTACAACCCGCCTGGGTGCCTTGGTCTGGGAAGGCGACGAGGGGATCGAGAATGATCGCTTCCGACTGGAGGGGGTCGACCTGTCCGATCCGCTCAATCCGGTCAACAACTTCTGGAACAGCAGCATTACGCGTCTCGGAACCCGGATATCCGACAAGAACCCCGATTTCGTCAACCAGCTTGCCGTCGATATCAACTATATCGATGCCTCCGGCATCCTGGCTAATGGCGCGACCGAGGCGGATGTCGAGTTTGTTACCGATGGAGACGCCTACTTTCCACACGCGCTGGCATTTGCCGTTGACCTGCATGTGCCCGACCTTGTCACCAGCCTTTAGAAAACAGCCAGTGACATCAATGGCGGGGACCTGATGCCCGGCGATATCATTGAGTACACCATCACCTTCGAGAATGCGGGCAACGACGGTGCCGACCTGGTGGTCGTCACGGATCAGATACCGGCCGGCACGACCTATGTGCCCGACTCGCTGGAGATCATCGACAACGCCAGCGGTGCACCAACCGGTCCGCAAAGTGATGCAGCCGGTGACGACCTGGCGGAATTCGACGCCGTGGCGAACCAGGTCATCTTCCGGCTCGGGGACGGGGCCGACGAAAACAATGGCGGCCTCATTCCTGGGGGTGAAACCGGCGGCGTCCGGTTCCAGGTGCAGATCGATGATGATGATTCGATGTACGGTGCCACGGTGGAGAACCTGGCGGTGGTCACGCATATCGCCGAGACCTTGACCGAACTGGAATTCGAAGGTCAGGCAGAAGTGGAAACGGAAGTGGCCGACCCTGCCATTGCGCTCACCAAGACCATCGAAAGTGGCGACCCCTATGCCGAGGCAGGAGACAGCATCCTGTACTCACTGGTCGCGACCAATACCGGAAGTGCCACGCTCCATGATGTCAGCATCGTTGATCCCGATGCCGTGCTTTCCAACTGCAGTCCGAGCATGCCGGCAACACTGTCGCCTGGCCAGACGCTGAGCTGTGACGGGGCCTACACGGTCGAACAGGCCGACGTCGATGCGGGCAGTTTTACCAATACCGCGACGGTGACCGCAACGGCGGACAACGATGATGAGTTTTCCGACCAGGACTCGGCAACGGCCAGTGGTCCGACAGCGAGCCCGGAGCTGGATGTAAACAAGATCCTGTCGTCCGCGCCCGATCCGGTCGAGGTCGGCAGTGTATTGACTTACACCATCGCCGCGACCAACACTGGAAACGTCACCCTGAACAATGTCGTGGTCAGTGATCCCATGATCAGCGTGACCGGTGGCAGCAGCCCCTGTGCCACACTGCTTCCGGGTGACAGTTGTACCCTGATCGGCGAATACAGCGTCATTCAGGATGATGTGGATAGTGGCGCAATCTCCAACACGGCCACGGCCAATTCCGACGAAACCGGCGAGGAGGAAGACACCCTGGTCACTGATCTGGACCAGGACCCATCGCTTGCCATCGTGAAGGAGTTGAGTGATGCGCCCGATCCGATCGAGGTCGGCAGTGTATTGACTTACACCATCGCCGCGACCAACACCGGAAACGTCACCCTGAACAATGTCGTGGTCAGTGATCCCATGATCAGCGTGACCGGTGGCAGCAGCCCCTGTGCCACACTGCTTCCAGGTGACAGTTGTACCCTGATCGGTGAATACAGCGTCATTCAGGATGATGTGGATAGTGGCGCAATCTCCAACACGGCCACGGCCAATTCCGACGAAACCGGCGAGGAGGAAGACACCCTGGTCACTGATCTGGACCAGGACTCATCCCTGGCCATTGTGAAGGAGTTGAGTGACGCACCGGACCCTGTTGAGGTCGGCAGCGTGCTGACTTACACCGTCACCGCGACCAATAGCGGCAACGTGACCTTGCAGACCGTTCGGGTAGATGATCCCATCACAACGCCTTCGTCGATCGAGTGCAGCAATGTCGAGCCCGGCGGTGAATGCGTGCTGGTCGGCACCTACACCGTCAGCGAGTCGGATCAGCACGCCGGTGGCGTCGACAATGTCGCGACGGCAACCGGATCGGTCGATGGCTCGACTGATCTGCCAGAGATCAGCGATGATCACCAGATACCCGTGCAGGCTCTGCCGGCGATTCCGGTACCGATTCTCAGCACACTTGGATTGATGCTGTTCATGTTGCTGATGCTCGCCAGTGGCTGGCTGATGCTGCGGCATCTGGCTGTGCGACAGGGCTGAGGGCTTTTGAACAGCCAGCAATAGACAAGGTCGCTGCTCTCCCGTGAACCGGGAGAGCAGCGATATCCTGCATTCACTTGGATTGGGGGGACCCTGAAGCAAGGGCCCGCCAGTTGGTTTAAAGGTCTCTCAACCTTGAAGCCAGGTCGCGGGACAGGTCGATGACCGATTCTGGGGTGTCGACAGTATTGGTGCAGACGATTCGGGAAATGCCGGCCTCGAGCATGCTGTCGCGGGCACCGTCGGCAAAGAGCCCGTGTACGCCGACGGCCAGGGGAGGGCGAAATCCGTTTTCGACCAGGTGCCGGGTGGCCCGGGCCATGGTCGTGCCCGAGGAAATAATGTCGTCGATCAGCACGGGAGTGTGTTGCTGCAGCCCGGTCAGGTCGGGCAGGTGCATGCGCACGTCGCGGTCGCCATAACGCTTCTTGGTAAACACCCGCCAGGGCAGGTCTTGCAGGGCGGCAACCTCGCGAACCCACTGTTCGCTTTCCCCGTCCGGACCGATGAGCACCGGATCGTCCACCTCCTCGGCAACCCATCGAGCCAGGGCAGGCGCGGCCGCGACAACCTCTCCTTTCAGCGTGTAGAGTTCATCGAGGCTGGCATATCGATGCAGATGCGGGTCCACGGTCATCAGCCAGTCGAAGTGGGCCGAGATCCATTGGGCGAATGTTCTTGATGTCAGCGCTTCGCCCGGGGAAAAACGCTGGTCCTGTCGCATGTAAGCCAGGTAGGGTGCGACCAGTCCGACTCGACTGGCGCCCAGGTCGCGCGCCAGATCGGCTGCAAACAGCACGGCCGGAATCTTGTCATCCGGTGCATTGAGCGTGGCAACGGCAACCACTGTCTTGCCGGTCGGATCGGCATGCAGCCGGAGGTAGCTTTCGCCATCGGGAAAGCGCCGGTATTCCAGCGGGGCCATCTCGGCAGAGAGGTTTCTGGCCAGACGCTCGGCAAGGTCTTCGTTGCCCGGAAGGGGCATGATCAGCAATTCAGACATGGTCAGGCTATCCGGATGATGCCGTTGGTCTGGGCGTACTCGTGAGCATAGTTGAGCTCTCCCAGGGTTTCAGCGTGAATCGTGTAGAGCGGCATGCCGGGCTCGACGTGTTGGCCCAGCTTGACATGCAGCACCAGTCCGGCGGCCGGGGCGCCGGGCGCGCCGGCCAGCTTGGCCACGCGGGCCAGTCGCCGGTTGTCGATGGAAACCACCTCACCATCGCTTTCGGTTTGGATATCAAGCGTGCGGGCAGCGCGAGGTGGCGTCCGATGTCCACCCTGTGCATCGCAGATGGCGGCAAAGCGTTCGGCCGCGCGGCCGTCGGCCAGGACCGATTCGGCCAGGGCTTCTCCCGCACCTGTTTCGGCCACCCCGGTCAATTCAAGCAGGGCACCGGCCAGATGGACGGCGCGACGGCGCAGGTCCATGGGTTGATCGGCCTCGTTGTGCAACACCGACAACACGTCGAACGCCTCCAGGGCCGGACCGATGCCGCGGCCGATCGGTTCGCTGCCATCGGTGAGCAGTACTGAAAGTTTCAAGCCAAATGCATCGGCCACCGATTTCATGCGGGCCGAGAGTTGTTCGGCTTCGCTCTGGCTTCTGACCTTGGCCGTCGGACCCACCGGAATATCAATGACCAGGTGGGTGGCGCCTGCAGCCACCTTCTTTGACAGCACCGAGGCCACCATCTGCCCTTCGGCGTCTATGTCCATCAGGCGGGCGACTCGAATGAGCATGTCATCGACCGGACTCAGGCGCACGGCACCTCCCCATGCCACGCAGCCACCCTGGGCTTCGATGACGCGTCGCATCTGATCGAGATCGAGATCGACCGGGGCCAGCGTTTCCATGGTATCGGCCGTACCCGCCGGCGAGGTAATGGCTCTCGAGGAGGTCTTCGGCATCCACAGCCCGCAGGCCGCGGCAATGGCCACCACCAGTGGCGTGGTGCGGTTTCCCGGCAGGCCGCCCACGCAATGCTTGTCGGCAATGATGTCGCGTCCCCATTCCAGTCGATCGCCGGCATTGACCATGGCCTCGGTAAGATGAACGAGTTCCTCGTCATTTGGCGGAATCGCGCCCATGGCCGTGATGAACATGGCCAGGTGGATGTCGGCGTAGCGACCGGCTGAAATATCGGCGATAATCTGGTGCATTTCGCCGCGGCCCAGCCGGTTGCCGTAAATCCGGCCACGCACCAGCCCCAGAGAATCCAGCGGTTGCGGATGCGCAATATGCACCGAATCGCCTTCGGCAATCTGCAGCCGCTGCCAGGCCGATTCCGACAGGGCGATTTCGTCATCTGCCAGGAGATCGGAATCGATCTGGTAAAGGGTGGCAATGACCCGGCGGTTACCGGCCTGCAGGCGGACACGCGCATGCGCCGAAAACCCCTCCGAGCGGCAGACCGGACAATCGCGGTGGGTGATGGCAACCACCTGGTCATGCGTGTCCAGGGCCACGCGCCGCGCACGAAGATTGTTGCTGCTGCTCTCGACGTTTGCTGCCGACGGGTCGGTGGGCTGATCGCTCATCGAGACCTCAAGCCTGTGGTTCGGCGAGTCTTTCCGGCAGCAGGCAGGTCCTGGCAAATCGTTGCAGCAGGGACGCGCCCAGGGGCGCCGCTTGCACCCGGCCAAGCAACCGCTCCGGATCCTGACCCTCATCAATGAGTAGCTGGCGGCGCTCGCGGATATAGGCGCGCATGATCTCGGGATCAAACTCGGGATGGAATTGCACGCCCCAGCTACGCGGGCCGAATTTCAGCATGTGGTGTGGATCGCCGGGGGTTTCGGCCAGGATCTGCGCATCCGGTGGCGGGTCGAGTACGACTTCGGAATGGGTAACCTGCACCGACTGCCCATCATCGGCCAGGGTGACGAGGTCATCGCTGGCCAGCAGGCTGATGGGAAAACTGCCCATCCGGCGACCGTTGGGATTCGGTCCCACCCCGCCGCCCAGCGCATAGGCCAGGAGCTGGTGGCCATAGCACACGCCCAGGATGGGGAACCGGCGGACATGCATTTCGGCCAGCCAGCGGGCAGCGCGTTCCGACCAGGCCGGGCGGGACGAAAGCATGGCCGGCGAGCCGGTAACCAGGATGCCCGCCGGGGCATCGGGGTGATCGGGGTCGGGTAGGACTTCCCCGCGATCGACCTGAATGGTCCGGTAGCGAAACCAGTCGGGACCCAGCGCACGTCGAAACCAGGCATCGAAATCACCATGCTGGCGACGAATCGACTCCGGTGCCGAGCCGGTCTTGATGATCAGGAAAAGGGGAGTATCAGACATGCGCTTCATGATAGTCAGTATTGCAGGTTCGTGCCGTGCCATCGGCACATCCATTCGCCCTCACCGACCTTGCAGGTATACTGGTGGGCTTGAGTTTTTGATACCGGCTGACAACGTGAATTTTCAGGACTTCATTCGCACTCTCGACCGTTACTGGTCCGACCAGGGATGCGTGCTGACCGCGCCACTCGATCTCGAAGTCGGCGCCGGCACCTTCCATCCGGCCACCTTCCTGCGTGCCATCGGACCCGAGCCCTGGAACTCCGCCTATATTCAACCCTGCCGTCGTCCCACCGACGGTCGTTATGGCGAGAACCCCAACCGTCTGCAGCACTATTACCAGTACCAGGTGGTCATGAAGCCCTCGCCGCTGAACTTTCAGGAGCTCTACCTCGGTTCGCTCGATGCCGTGGGCATCGATCCCGGCGTGCACGACATCCGCTTTGTCGAAGACAACTGGGAATCGCCGACGCTCGGTGCCTGGGGACTGGGCTGGGAAGTGTGGCTCAATGGCATGGAAGTCACCCAGTTCACGTATTTCCAACAGGCCGGCGGACTGCCCTGCAAGCCGGTGATGGGCGAGATCACCTACGGCCTGGAACGCCTGGCGATGTATCTGCAGGGGGTTGAAAGTGTCTTTGACCTGGTGTGGACCGAGGGACCGCACGGGCCGGTGACCTATCGCGATGTGTTTCATCAGAACGAAGTCGAGCAGTCGACCTACAACTTCGAGCTGGCCGACACCGACAGCCTGTTTTCCTGGTTCGATACCTGCTACGAACAGGCCGTCCGCCTGGTCGAGGCGGATCTGCCGCTGCCAGCCTACGATCAGGTGCTCAAGGCATCGCATACCTTCAACCTGCTCGATGCGCGTCAGGCCATCTCGGTGACGGAACGTCAGCGCTACATCCTGCGCGTGCGCGATATCTCGCGGCGCGTGGCCGAAGCCTACTATGCCCGGCGCGAAGCGCTTGGTTTTCCGGGTGTCAAGCAAGGGGAGGTGGCGGCATGAAGGCCAGCCTGCTGATCGAGATCGGATGCGAGGAATTGCCGGCGCGCCAGATCAACCGGCAACTGTCACTGCTGGCCGACGGACTGGGCAAGCAGTTGCTCGAAGCCGGGTTGATTGCCGAAACCGACCGCATCGAGCGCTTTGGAACGCCACGTCGCCTGGCGATACGCATTCCGGAAGTGAGCGATCGCCAGGCCGACCGGGTGCTGGAGCGCAAGGGGCCATCACTTGATGTCGCCTACGACGAGGACGGCAAGCCGACCCGGGCGGCCGAAGGTTTCGCCCGCAGTGTGGGGCAGACCGTGGAATCCCTGGAAACGGTCGAGAATGAGCAGGGCCGCTGGCTGTTTGCACGGGTGGAACAACCGGGCCAGGCGTTGGCTGAACTGCTGCCCGGGATGTTTGCCCGCACCATCGCCGACATGGCCGGGGCCCGTTCCATGCGCTGGTCGGATCGCGAGGAGCGCTTTCTGAGACCGGTCCGCTGGCTGCTGGCACTGCATGGGGACCAACCCGTCAAGCTCGAACATTTCGGCCTGCAGGCCGAGCCACTGACGCGGGGTCATCGAATTCATTCGCCCGGTCCCCACAGCGTGGCCGACGCCGATGATTACGAGCGGGTGCTCGAAGCGGCTCATGTGCTGGTGGATCCGGCCAGCCGCCACGAGCGCATCGAGCATCAGGTCCGCGAACTGGCGAGCCAGGCACAACTCGAAGCGCTGGTTGACCAGGCACTGCTCGACGAGGTCGCCGGGTTGTGCGAATGGCCGGTGGCGATCATGGGTCATTTCGATCGCGACTTCCTGGAGGTGCCGGAAGAAGCCCTGGTCTCTTCCATGGAGCAGCACCAGAAATGCTTTGCCCTGCGCTCATCCGACGGGGCGCTGGCGCCCTGCTTTATTGCCGTGGCCAACATCGAAAGCCGGGATGTCGAAGCCATGAGCGCGGGCTTTGAACGTGTCATTCATCCGCGACTGGCCGATGCGCGCTTTTTCTGGAACCAGGACCGGCGCGAACGCCTGGCCGACAAGGTCGGCCGGCTTGACCAGATTCTTTTTCAGGAAAAACTGGGCAGCATCGGCGACAAGGTCAGGCGCATGATCGATCTGGCACAACAGCTGGCCGAAGGCCTGGACGCCGACCCGGCCACGGTAGAACGCGCCGCGCTGCTGAGCAAGTGTGACCTGGTCACCGAGATGGTGGGCGAATTTCCCGAACTGCAGGGTGTCATGGGGCGGCACTACGCACTGGCCGATGGCGAACCCGAAGCCGTCGCCGATGCCATCGAGCAGCACTACCTGCCGCGCCAGGCCGGCGATCGCCTGCCGGAATCGGCAGACGGCATGGCCGTGGCGCTGGCCGATCGGCTCGACACCCTCTGCGGGGTGTTTGCCGCCGGTCAGAAGCCGCGTGGCGGCAAGGATCCCTTCGCGCTGCGCCGGGCCGCACTGGGTGTGCTGCGCATGCTCGACGCCAGTGGCTATCCGGCATCGCTGCGCGACCTGGTCGATGCCGGTCTGGCCGGGTTTTCCGGGCAGCTCGAAATTGCCGATGGCCTGGGTGACGAGATCGAGGTCTTTATCTTCGATCGGTTGCGGCCCTGGGCGGCCGAGGAAGGCATCGAAACCAATACCGTACATGCCGTGGCGGCCGGTCGCACCGGCTCCATTGCCGACTTCATGGCCAGGGCCCGAGCCGTGCAGACCTTTGCCAACAACCCGGCGGTGGCCAGCCTAATTGCCGCCAACAAGCGGGCCAGCAATCTGCTCAAGCAGAATGCATCCGTCAGCCTGAACGGCATTGACCCGAAGTTGCTCGAAGACGAACAGGAGCGCGCGCTCTATGAAGCCATGGAACAGACGCGCGAGCGACTGGACGGCCACCTCAAGCAGCAGGACTACCCGGTGGCACTGGCCGAACTGGCCGAACTGCGCGAGCCGGTGGACCGCTTCTTTGACGATGTCATGGTCATGACCGACGACGAGGCCATCCGCAACAATCGACTGGCCCTGCTCGATGCACTGCAGCGACTGTTTGCCGATATCGCCGACGTGGCGCGTCTGGGACGCTGAGGACCATGGCCAGAATCCCCGCCCCGGTGCTGATCGAACGCACACTGCTGCTGGCCGGTGAGCAGCCGGCCGGCGGGGCAATCGACGCACTCATCGATTTTCAGCGCGCCGGACGTCGGGTGTTGCTGATCGCGCCACGCCCCCGGCGCTGGCGCCCCACGCGCAACTCGGTGGACCAGGATCTGGCCATACAGAAGGAACTGCATCGACGCTTCAGCCGTTCCGGCGCGGAGCTCGACGGCATCTGTTATCTGGCAGCCAGCCTGTTTTCCCGGCGTCCCGATCTGGAAAAACAGCTCAACCGCATCTCGCAGAGATATGCCTGTAAAAGCTCCGATCTTGTAATGATCGGTTGTGAACAGACCATTTTGCAAGGAATAGTAGAAATTGGTGGCCAAGCTCTGGCCGTGGGGCCGGGCAACGGGCCCGAGTGCCCGCACTACTCCAGCTTCAAAGCCGCACTGAAGTCGGCCCGGCAACGGCACTGAATACCCGGCCGGGCCAATCGGCCTGGGTCAGATATCCAGATTGGCCGCCTGCAGGGCGTTGGACTCGATGAAATCCCGGCGCGGCTCGACCTCGTTGCCCATCAGCGTGGCGAAGATCTCGTCGGCGGCCACCGCATCCTCGATGGTGACCTTGAGCAGTCGCCGGGTTTCCGGGTTGACGGTGGTGTCCCACAACTGCTCGGGGTTCATTTCACCCAGACCTTTGAAGCGCTGGAAACTGCGACCCTTGCGCGACTCGTTCATGAGCCAGTCGAACACCTCGGCAAAGCGGGTGACCGGGTGCGCCTGGTTGCCGCGTTCGACGCGCGCGCCTTCTTCGAACATGCCGGCCACGGCCCGGCCCACCCGGGCCAGTTGCGCGTATTCAGGCGAGTGGAAGAAAGTCGCATCGAACACCGTGTCCTGAACCACGCCCTGGGCAAAGCGCGAAATCACCACGCCACCGCCAGTCAGCGGCTTGATCTCCCAGCGCACTCCGGCCGGAGTGGCCTGATCCAGGCGCGCCGTGAAGCCTTCGGCCCAGGGCTGAAAGGCAAAGTCCTCTTCCATTAAAAACTGTTCAAAATCAATAAGTTGTTCCACAACATCCACATCGTAACGCAGCTTCAGGCGTTCGGCGACCTGGCGGGCCTGCTGGAAATCACGCATCAGTCCGGCGAACACTCCGGCCTCGATGGCAGGCGCGTCGGCACTGGGAAACAGTCGGGCCCCGTCCAGGGCACGTTCCAGCAGATAGTTGTTGAGCTCCGCCTCGTCCTTGAGATACCACTCCTGCTTGCCCTGCTTGATCTTGAACAGTGGCGGCTGGGCAATATAGACATGGCCCCGCTCGATCAACTCCGGCATCTGGCGGTAGAAGAAGGTCAGCAGCAGCGTACGAATGTGCGAACCGTCGACGTCGGCATCGGTCATGATGATGATGCGGTGGTATCGCAGCTTTTCGAGGTCAAACTCGTCCTTGCCGATGCCGGTGCCCAGGGCGGTAATCAGGGTGCCAACCTCGGCCGAGCCCAGCATCTTGTCGAATCGGGCCTTCTCGACGTTGAGGATCTTGCCCTTCAACGGCAGGATGGCCTGGTACTTGCGGTTGCGACCCTGCTTGGCCGATCCGCCGGCCGAGTCACCCTCGACGATGAACAGCTCGGACAGTGCTGGATCCTTTTCCTGACAGTCGGCCAGTTTTCCGGGCAGGCCGGCGATATCCAGTACGCCCTTGCGACGGGTCATGTCGCGGGCCTTGCGGGCCGCTTCGCGGGCACGGGCAGCTTCCAGCACCTTGCCCACGATCACCTTGGCCTCGTTGGGATGCTCGAGCAGGAAATCGCGCAGATTCTCGGCCAGGGCCGACTCCACCACCGGCTTCACGTCCGATGACACCAGCTTGTCCTTGGTCTGCGACGAGAACTTCGGGTCCGGCACCTTGACCGACAGCACGGCGATCAGGCCTTCGCGACAATCGTCACCGGTAGTCTGGACGCGATTCTTGCCGCCCAGACCGTACTCGTCGATGTAATGATTCAGCGTTCGCGTCAGTGCCGCACGGAATCCCGCCAGGTGCGTGCCGCCATCGCGCTGCGGAATCGTGTTGGTAAAACAGAACACTGATTCCTGGTAAGCATCAGTCCACTGCAGGGCGGCCTCGACGGTAATGCCCTCCAGCTCCTGCTGGAAGTGCAGGGTGGTGGTGTGCAGCGGGCTCTTCTTTTCGCTGAGGTGCTGCACGAAGGAACGGATGCCGCCTTCGTAGCAGAAGCGATCGCGCTTGCCGCTGCGCTCGTCGATCAGCTCGATATTGACGCCGGAGTTGAGAAAACTCAGCTCGCGCAGGCGGCGGGCCAGCACATCGTAGTGAAACTCGGTGTCGGAAAAAGTCTCGCGGCTGGGCAGGAAGCGGATCTCCGTGCCGCTCTGATCGCTGTCGCCGGTCGAATTCAGCGGCGCCTCGGGCACGCCGTTGCGATAGCCCTGGTACCAGCGCTTGCCCTGACGGTGTATGACCAGCTCCAGGTGCTCGGAGAGTGCGTTGACCACCGACACGCCGACACCATGCAGACCACCGGAAACCTTGTAGGAGTCGTCATCGAACTTGCCGCCGGCGTGCAGCACGGTCATGATGACCTCGGCGGCCGACCGGCCTTCTTCCTCGTGCTGATCCACCGGAATACCGCGACCGTTGTCGCTGACGCTGACCGCGCCGTCGCCATGCAGAATCACGCGGATCCGGTCGCAGTGCCCAGCCAGGGCTTCGTCGATGGAGTTGTCAACGACCTCGAAGACCATGTGATGCAGGCCGGTGCCGTCATCGGTATCGCCGATGTACATCCCGGGTCGTTTTCGAACGGCATCCAGGCCCTTGAGAACCTTGATGCTGGTTGAACCGTAGCTGTCCTGCGCCATTTGGATTTGCTTCCCGAAAGGTGGTGCACAAGTCAGCCCGCCACAGCGGGCACATATCCCATCATTATACCACTGGCCGAATACGCCCCTGTTCCACGTGGAACATGGTGGCCGTATCTCGGCCACCGGCGGTCGCCGTCACCCAGCTTTGCAACTCGGCTTGCTCCAGCCAGTCCAGCAAGCGGGCCAGGTGCCGGGCATCGAGCTCGGATACGGGGTCGTCGAGTAGCAGCATGGGCGGCCAATCGGCCTTCTCGGCCAGCAAGCGCAAGCCGGCCAATTGCATGGACATCGCCAGCAGCTTCTGCTGCCCGCGCGATAGCTCCGTGGCAGCCGGATGGCCGTCGCAGTGAATAACCAGGTCGGCGCGATGGGGACCATGCTGACTGAATCCGCGTTCCCGGTCGCGGTTTCGTCGTTTAGCCACGATCCGCTCCAGGCTGGAATCGGCCGGATGTCCGGGACGATAGCGAAAGTCGAGCCGCCCGGGAAGAGCGAACCCCAGTGTCTGCACCAGGGTTTCGACTTCCCCGGCCACGGCGTCAGCCTGCCGACGGCGCAAACGATTAAGCTCCGCCGCGGTCGAGAGAAACTCCGGTTCCAGGGCATCCAGCACTGCATCGTCGCCTCCCGCTTTCAGCGCCGCATTGCGCTGGCGCAGAACGCGGGCGAAGCGCTGCCACGCCAGCAGGTACCCATGTTCCACGTGGAACAACAGCCAATCCAGGTACTGCCGACGCTGGCGGGGTGCTCCGTCGACCAGGCGATGGCTGTCCGGTTCGACCAGCACCAGCGGCAATCGGGCCGCGAACTCGCTGACTTTCTGACAATCTCGCCCATCGATGCGACCGCGCCACTGCCGGACCTGCCGCTCGATCCCCAGCCGACAGCCATCGCGTCGTCGAGCGACGACCGACACTGCCTCGGCACCGTGCTGAATCAATCCGGAAATGTTCGCCGTACGAAAGGACCGCCCCCTGGCGAGCAGAAAAATGCCCTCGAGCACACTGGTCTTGCCTGCGCCATTCGGGCCTTGCAGCCAATTCAGCCCCGGCGTGGGCAGCAGTTCGACGGGTGCGAGATTCCGCAACCCGCGCAGGCTGAGCCACTCGATACTCAAGCCACCGGGGCCCGGACGGGATCAGAGCTTGAGCGGCATGACGACCTGGCGCACCGCTTCGGTATCGGTGTCGGTCACCAGGCAGGAACTGTTGGCATCCTTCAGGGAGATTGCGACCTTCTCGCCCGACATGGCCCCCAGGGCGTCGAGCAGATAGTTCACGTTGAACCCGACCTTGAGCTGGTCGAACTCGTGCTCGGCCTCGATCTCCTCGGTCGCTTCCTCCTGCTGCGGGTTGTGAGCCACGATACGCAGGGTGTCGGGCAGCATCTCCAGTCGCACACCACGATACTTCTCGTTCGACAGAATCGCCGCGCGCTGCAGGGCCTGGGTCAATTCTCCGCGATCGGCCTGTAAGGGCTTCTCGCTGGTCAGCGGAATCACGGCCTCGTAATCGGGAAAGCGGCCGTCGATCAGCTTGGTGGTCATGACTACGCGTTCGCGGTCGACCCGCAGAAAGCCCTGACCCAGCGTCACCTTCAGCGGCTCGTCGATATCCTCGAGAATACGGGTCAACTCCATGACGCCCTTGCGAGGCACGATCACGCTGCGCATCTCCCCGCTGATATCGGCATCGGTTTCGGCCAGTGCCAGGCGGTGGCCATCGGTCGCCACCGCACGCAGCTGCCCTTCGCGAAACTCCATGAGCAGACCATTGAGATAGTGACGAACATCCTGCTGCGCCATGGCAAAGGCGGTCTTTTCCAGCAGCCAGCGGAAGCGGCCCTGGTTCATCTCGTAACTGACTTCAGATTCGGCCTGGTCGCTGGATGGAAACTCGGTTGCCGGCAGGGTCGACAGGGTGAAGCGACTGCGTCCGGCATGCAATGCCAGCTTGTCGTCGTTGAGCTGGGCATTGATCTGCACGCCTTCCGGCAGTGCCCGGCAGATATCGACCAGCTTGCGCGCCGGCACGGTGATACTGCCTGCCTGGGCCACCTCGGCAGGTGCCCGGGCGACAACCTCCACTTCCATGTCGGTACCGGTGATGCGCAGACCCTCATCCACCGCCTCAATCAGAAAGTTGGCCAACACCGGCAGGGTTTGCCGACGCTCCACTACATTGACCACTTGTGCGATCGGTGCCAGCAACGTTTCACGCGGAATCGAGAACTTCATGGCTGCTCCTTCAAACAAGCCGACAGGGCCGGGGCCCCTGTTTCTGTTTTTGTTTATAAAGAAAGAAACATCAGTAGCAACAGGCCGTGTGTACTCTGTTGAAAACCCTATTTCTCATTATTTTTCAACTACTTGCAAAATATTTACCAGTGTACGGACACTGCGCTCTTCCTGTGGGTGGTCTGTGGATAACATGCCCCGTTCTTTTTGTCCACAGCTCATCCACCGTTTTTTAACTGGATAATTCCCGGGTCAGCCGGGCGCGTTCCTCACGCAGGCGCCCATCAGCTTCGCACAGACTCTGGATTTTACGACAGGCATGCAGCACTGTCGTATGGTCACGGCCACCGAAAGCGTTACCGATCTCGGGCAGTGAATGCTCGGTCAGCTCCTTGGCCAGGAACATGGCCATCTGCCGTGGTCGGGCAATCGAGCGGCTGCGGCGGCGCGACAACAGGTCGGCGACCCGTAATTGGTAAAAGTCGGCCACCACCTTCTGGATGTTCTCGATGGTGATCAGCCGGTCATGTACGGCGAGCACATCGCGCAGGATCTCGCGGGTGTATTCCTCGTCGATGGTCCGTCCCGAAAAACGTGCATTGGCGATCAGCGAGTTGAGTGCGCCTTCCAGGTCACGCACGTGCGACCGGATCCGCCGGGCCACCAGGAAGGCCACCGATTCTTCCAGCTCCAGCCCGCGTTCCATGGCCTTCTTCTGCAGGATGGCCACCCGGGTCTCGAAATCCGGCGGTTCGATCGACACCGTCAGGCCCCAGCCGAAACGGGACCGTAGCCGGGCCTCGATGCCGTCGACCTCCTTGGGGTAGCGATCGCAGGTCAGGATGATCTGCTGGCGCGATTCGAGCAGGGCGTTGAAGGTATGAAAAAACTCTTCCTGCGTCCGATCCTTGCCGGCAAAGAACTGGATGTCATCGATCAGCAGCGTGTCGACCGAGCGATAGCGGCGCTTGAAGGCATCGATGCTGTTGCGCCTGAGCGACTGGATCATTTCGCTGACGAACTTCTCCGAATGCAGGTACATCACCCGCGCTTCCGGATTGGTGCGGGCAATGTACTGGCCGGCGGCGTGCAGCAGGTGGGTCTTGCCCAGGCCGGTGCTGCCGTAGAGCAGCAGCGGGTTGTAGGCCGTGCCCGGGCTGCTGGCGACCTGCTGGGCTGCGGCGAAGGCCAGCTCGTTGGACTTGCCGAGCACAAAGTTGTCGAAATCGTAGCGGTCATCCAGGCCGAAAGCGCCCCCATTGTGGGCCGGCCCGGTGGTCGTGCCGCGGCTACGCTGTGCCTGCCCACCGACATCGATCACGACCTGGTCGCGGTCAATGCCGTGGTGCGCGAAGAAATCGCGCACCATGTCCAGGTAGTGGGTTCGCACCTGTTCACGCACCAGGTCGTTGGGTGCGTTGAGACGAACCCGGTGGCCATTGCCATTGACCAACTGCAGGGGGCGAATCCAGGTGTTGAGTTCTTCGAGCGGGACGTGGCGCTCGAGTCGCTCGAGGCACTGCTGCCAGAGCTCGGCGAGTTCGTCTTGTTGCTGCTGGCCGCTCAT